>JASHVE010000455.1 GCA_030039675.1 Acidobacteriaceae bacterium
AGGAAGCTTTCGGTGTCCAATCGTCCCAACATGAGGTTCGCGTCCGTGACCGTGGGCAGTTCACCTTTGCCGAAGCAAATTGGACCTGGCATTGCGCCCGCGGAATCAGGCCCCACGCGCAGCATGCCGCCTGCATCAAACCGCGCAATCGAGCCACCGCCTGCACCCGCCGTATGAATATCAAGCATTGGAATGCCGATGGGAATTCCGGAAACCGTCGATTCGCTGCTGATCCGCAGTCCTCCGGAAGCCTTATCGACAAGACAAACGTCCGTCGAGGTACCTCCCATGTCGAAACCGATGATGCGATCGAATCCAGCCATCGACGCCAGTTTGAAAGCGCCCACGACGCCGCCGGCCGGGCCGGAAAGCACAGTGCGCACAGGCTCCGCGGCTGCGATACGAGCGGAGATAATGCCGCCGGAAGACTGCATCACCTCCAGGCACGCATTCTCATAAAGGCCCTCAATCTCCGTGGCCAACCGGCTCAGGTAAGTGCCCACCGTAGGTGCGAGATACGCATTCGCGACCACCGTGGATGCGCGCTCATATTCTCGAAACTCGGGCAAGATCTTGTGCGAGACCGATAATGGCAAGCCTAGTTGTTCGAGGGCATCGGCCGCTTCGCTTTCATTGAGCGGATTGGCGAAGGAAAACAGCAGCGACAGCGCAATAGCTTCAGCGCCTGCCTTGCCGATCTTGTTGACGAGTCGTTTTAACTCATCGGGATCAACTGCCCTGATCTGTTCGCACTCGGCGCTGGTGCGTTCCTCGATTCCGAAGCGCAGCTCCTCGGGAACCAGGCACTCCGGGGCAGGTTGAAACCAGTCGTACAGCTTCGGCCGCGCCTGGCGGCCGATCGCGATCGTATCTTCAAAGCCTTTGGTGGTGACAAAAGCGACGCGTGCGCCTTTACGCTCCAGCATTGCATTTGTTCCGACTGTCGTGCCGTGGCGAATCACACTTTTGGGGCCGGCTGCGATTTGCCGCAGGCCGATCAATACCGCTTCACCTGGATCGTGCGGCGTCGAAAATACCTTCAAAATAGCCAGTTTTCCATCTCGCAGGTATACACAATCAGTAAAAGTACCGCCTGTATCGATTGCAATGCGCATGAGCTGGTTAAGACCGCCTCTTCCTTCCGCTCATCCGGACACTCGATCCAAATGAGACTTGCGCTACCGCGGCAGTAATTTCAACGCGGCACGGAAATTGTCTCACCCATAAATGTAACCTGCCGGTTCCAACAGGCATCTGACGTTCGGCATCGAAGCTACTTGGATGTGGCGGCAACCGTAGGTCATTGCGCACCGGTCATGAGTGTTAGCCTTATCGCACGACGGTGGGCCCAGAGACATCCCGAGTCAATCTGGACGCGAAAAGGGGTGAAGCGGATATGGCTAAGAAGGTAGCCGATATCTTTATCGAGACATTGGTAAACGCCGGTGTGAGCCGCATTTATGGGGTGGCAGGCGACTCTCTCAACGGCTTGACTGACACTATCCGCAGAACAAATGGAATTGAATGGCTGCATATGCGGCATGAAGAAGCAGCCGCGTTCGCCGCGGGCGCCGAGGCTCATCTCACCGGCGAGATCGCCGTCTGTGCTGGCAGTTGCGGCCCCGGCAATCTTCACCTTATCAATGGTTTGTTCGACTGCCATCGAAATCGCGTTCCGGTGCTCGCTATTGCCGCGCAGATTCCAAGCCATGAGCTTGGGAGCGACTATTTCCAGGAGACACATCCCGAACGTTTGTTCAAGGATTGCAGCCATTACTGCGAACTGGTTTCGCAGGCCGAACAGATGCCCCGTGTATTGGGCATCGCCATGAGGACTGCGGTTCTAAAGCGAGGCGTCGCGGTGGTGATTCTTCCTGGAGATGTGGCGCTGCGCGAATGTGCTGCACCTGCACTGTCGCTCGGCATTGAAGAATCCTCTTCGATCCATCGTCCCTCAGACGTCGAACTCCAGAAAGCCGCCCAGATTCTGAACCGCGCAGGCAGGGTCACCATCCTTGGTGGAGCGGGCTGTGAAGGCGCGCACAGCGAGCTGCTCCGGATGGCGGAGCTGTTAAAGGCGCCGATCGTTCATGCCCTTCGCGGCAAAGAGTTTATCGAATATGACAATCCTTATGATGTCGGCATGACGGGTCTGCTTGGCTTTTCGTCCGGTTACCATGCCATGATGAACTGTGATGCTTTGCTCATGCTGGGCACCGATTTCCCCTACCAGCAGTTCTATCCCCAGAATGCGAAGATCATTCAAGTGGACCGGCTCGGCGAGCAGATTGGACGCCGCACCCGAGTCGATCTTGGCTTGATCGGTAATGTGAAAGACACGTTGGAAGCGTTGATCCCGCTGATCGAAAACAAGACCGATCGCAGTTATCTCAACATTTGTTTGAATCATTACAAAAGCGCGCGCAAGAGCCTCGACGATCTCGCCGTCGGAGAACCGGGACGCACGCCCATTCATCCACAATACGTTGCAAAAGTTCTGGATGCGTTGGCCGAAGACGACGCCGTGTTTACCTGCGATGTAGGCACGCCGACGATCTGGTCCGCGCGCTATCTGCATATGAACGGTAAGCGCAGATTACTGGGATCGTTCAATCACGGTTCGATGGCCAACGCGCTGCCACAGGCGATCGGTATCCAGGCGAGCCATCCGGGCAGGCAGGTCATTTCGCTTTCCGGAGACGGCGGCCTCGCGATGATGCTCGGCGATCTGCTCACGCTGCGGCAGCTCAAACTGCCCGTAAAACTGATCGTCTTCCGTAACGGCTCACTCGCCTTTGTCGAACTGGAGATGAAGGCGGCAGGCATCGTCGATTATGGAACCGACTTGGTCAATCCAAGTTTCACAAAGCTCGCCGAATCGGCGGAGATATATGGCGTGCGCGTCGAAAAGCCGGAGGAGTTGCGTCCCGCGCTAAGCGCCGCGCTGGCGCACGACGGCCCCGCGCTGGTTGAAGTGTTTGTGAACCGCCAGGAGCTGTCGATGCCACCGACGATCAATCTTGAACAGGCGCTCGGCTTTAGCCTGTACATGATTCGCGCCGTGTTGAGTGGGCGAGGCGATGAGGTTGTCGATCTCGCTATGACCAATCTTATGCGCTAAGCAAACCCGACAGCGATCAGGAGAAAGGATATGACCACGCAATCACAACTCTCGCCCAGCAAGACGGCCCCTCAGGTCTCACTGTCGGGGTTCGATCTGATCAATTCTCCGCGCCTCAACAAAGGCACTGCGTTTACCGACCACGAACGTGACGTATTTTTCCTGCACGGATTGCTGCCCCCTCACATCGGGGATCTCGAAGAACAACTTTCGCGCCGCATGCAAGCGCTCGACAATCAGCTCACCCTTTTCAACAAATATGCCTTTCTCCGCGACTTGCAGGACATCAATGAGACGCTGTTCTATGCGCTCGTTGTCCGCAACGTCGAAAAGTTATTGCCCCTGGTTTACACCCCGACCGTGGGCGAAGGCTGTCAACGGTTCAGCGAGATATGGCGAAAGCCGCGTGGCCTGTTTCTCAGTTATCCGAACCGCAACCGCATCACGCAGATTCTCAGCCACCACCGTTACGACAACGTGAAATGCATCGTCGTGAGCGATGGCGAGCGGATTCTGGGTCTTGGCGACCAGGGCGCTGGCGGCATGGGTATCCCCATCGGCAAGATGGCCCTTTACACCGCACTCGGCGGGATCCATCCCGAACATTGCCTCCCCATTTTGCTCGATGTAGGAACAGACAACGAAGAACGTTTGAAGAGCCCCATCTATATTGGCTGGCGAAACCATCGTATCCGCGGGCAGGCATACGACGACTTCGTCGATACCTTTGTTAACGCAGTGAAGACACGATGGCCGCATGTTCTGTTGCAATGGGAGGATTTCGCCGGTGCAAACGCCGCGCGCTTCCTGGCCCGTTATCGCAGCCAGCTGTGCACCTTCAACGACGATATTCAAGGCACCGCGGCTATCACTGCCGCGACGCTCATCTCCGCAATTAACGTGACCGGAATTCCCTTGGAGCGGCAGAAGATCGTTGTCTTCGGTTTCGGAAGCGCAGGCTTGGGCATCACCAACCTGCTGGAGCAGTTCATCGAAGATCGCGGCGTGGCTCAACAAGAGGCCCACGCCTGCTTCTACGGCATCGATCTCTACGGGCTGATCACCGAGGACCGCAAAAATGTAGATGCGGGGCAGCGGCCTTACGCGCGCAAAGAGCAGGAAGTGCAGAGCTGGAAGCAGCCGAATGGCACGATCGCGCTTCTTGATGTGGTCCGCCACGTAAAGCCCACAGTTCTTATCGGGGTGTCAGGCCAAGGAGGAGCCTTCACGGAAGATGTCGTGCGCGAGATGGCAAAGCACACGCTGCGCCCGGTGATCTTTCCGCTGTCCAACCCCACCTCGCGCAGCGAAGCAACTCCGCAAGACCTGATGGATTGGACGGAAGGCAAAGCGCTGATCGGTACAGGCAGCCCCTTTGATCCCGTGCGGGTGGCTGGTAAGACGATTCACATCGCGCAGACCAACAACTCGTACATATTTCCAGGACTCGCTCTTGGGATCATTGCCTCCAAGGCGAGATACGTCACCGACTCGATGGTCAAGGCGGCCGCCACAGAGCTGATTCGAAACCTGCCGACGCAGCAAGACAAGGAGGGGAGTCTACTTCCGCCGCTCTCGGAAGCGCGCCGCCTGGGTGGTCTGATTGGAGAGGCCGTGGGCCGGCAAGCAATTCGTGACGGGCAAGCCCAGGTTTCTGGCGAAGAGGAACTGAGCCATGAGATCGAGGCGAATATCTGGGAACCTGTATACGAGCCCTACGAGCACAAAGCTTAGGGCTCTCGGTAACGTGTTGCTGGTAAGGAGATCTCGCCATGGCAATCAGCGAAGCAACGGCGCAGTCCTTCCGTATAGAAGAAGACGCCTTAGGAGAGGTTAAGGTTCCCTCCGATCATCTATGGGGCGCGCAGACCCAGCGCTCGCACCTCAACTTCGCCATCGGCGTTGAGCGCTTTCGTTGGGGGCGTCCAGTCGTACGCGCGCTCGGCATCTTGAAAAAATGCGCAGCCTTGGCCAACGCCGAATTAGGCGAACTCCCTGATGAAAAAACACGCTTGATCGTGCGCGCCGCGCAGGAGGTGATTGATGGAAAGTGGGACAGCGAGTTTCCGCTGGTGGTGTTTCAAACCGGCTCCGGCACGCAGAGCAATATGAATGTGAATGAAGTGATTGCCAATCGCGCCATCCAGATTGCTGGCGGTGTCCTTGGCTCGAAGAAGCCCGTTCATCCCAACGACGACGTGAACCACAGTCAATCGTCGAACGACACTTTCCCTACCGCAATGCATATCGCTACGGCCGAAGCGGTTGAAGACACTTTGTTGCCCGCTGTTGCCGAGCTCCGCGATACGCTGCACGCGAAGGCTGAGGCCTACTGCGACATTGTGATGATCGGCCGTACCCATCTGCAGGACGCAACACCTCTCACCGTCGGCCAGATGATATCGGGATGGGCCGCGCAGCTCGATGAGGCCCTTAACGGCATTCGTCAGTCATTGCCGTTTGTTTACGCGCTGGCCATCGGAGGCACGGCCGTGGGAACCGGGTTGAATGCCGATTCTCGCTTTGGCGAGGTGGTTGCGCACAAGATTGCCGAGGAGACCGGCAAGCCATTCGCTTCGGCTAAAAACAAATTCGCAGCGCTCTCGGCGCATGATGGCATGGTCGCCGTGAGCGCGACGTTGCGCACACTTGCGGGCGCACTGATGAAGATTGCCAACGACGTTCGTTGGTATGCTTCGGGCCCGAGAGCAGGCATCGGCGAGCTCGATATACCGGAAAACGAACCGGGCTCCTCGATCATGCCGGGGAAAGTCAATCCAACCCAGTGCGAAGCGCTCACGATGGTCGCAGTGCAAGTCTTCGGCAACGACCACGCCGTCGCATTCGCGGGCTCACAAGGAAATTTCCAGCTCAACGTCTACAAGCCTATCATTTTGCACAATGTACTCACCTCGGTCGAGCTCCTCGCTGCTGGCTGCCGCTCCTTTACCCAACATTGCGCTATAGGTATCAAGCCCAACGAGAGGCGTATCAAGGAGCATCTTGATCGTTCCCTCATGCTGGTGACCGCTCTCAATCCACACATCGGCTACGAGAACGCGGCAAAGATCTCGTTGACGGCTTATCGCGAAGATATCAGCCTGCGCGAGGCCGCTCTCCAGCTTGGCATTCTCACCATTGAGGAGTTCGATCGATGGGTGCGTCCGGAGGAGATGACACACCCATTGAAAAAGGGAGAGTGACACGCACGGTGCCACGATTAACGGCGCCTGCCAAGGGATAGACCGGTAGCGCGGTCACCGATCTTCAGACCAGGGCCGAGATCAAGCTGCTCGCGGCCTGGACTTCAGACTCCAGTATCGTGTGTGGGCGGTTGGGATGACGCACGAGCTGGACGTGCGCTCCCATTTGCTCCAATTGCTGAGCCGACTCCTGCACGCGCGACCAGGGTACATGCGGGTCAGGATCACCGGAGCTGAGAAGCGCCGGCATTTCCGCTAGCGAACCTATATGATGCAGATCGGATCCCGGAGGACCAATGAGTCCGCCGGTGAAGGCGATCAGTGCGCCGTACCGTGCCGGATGCCGCGCAACGAACTCGGTCGCGAGACATGCGCCTTGGGAAAAGCCGCAGACTGCCACTCGTTCGGGCCGCAGACCAGAAGACACGCACAGATCGACGACTGAAGCCACCTTGGAAAGCGCCGAAGAAAGCCAGGGCTCGTTCTGCTCAATGGGAGCAAGGAACGAGTGGGGATACCATGTGTGGTTCGCGGCCTGCGGCGCAAGATAGGCGAAGTCGCGATGATACATCTCTTTGGCCAGTCCTAGGATGTCCTCGGCAGAGCCCCCGCGCCCATGCAGCAGAATCAGCGCAGCGCGAGCATTTGCCAGTTCCGCACCCATCCGCTCAACAGGCGTGTCCCGATGCGGATCAGTCATGGCCAGATCCAGCTTTGAGGTGTGGCATTTCAATTGGCGGCAAAGCCTTCTCGATGCGTGCGCGGTGTTTCTCGAGCCACGGAGGCAGCTTCAGGCTTTCGCCAAGAGATTCAGTCGATTCATCGATACCGAAACCGGGCGGATCAGTGGCGATTTCAAAGAGCACGCCACCGGGCTCACGGAAGTAAATCGAATGAAAATAACTTCGGTCGAGTACCGGCGTGACATTCAGCGAGATTTCCGCGAGCGTCTCGCGCCATTCCAGTTGCACGGCGTCGTCCGGTGCTCGAAACGCGATGTGGTGGATGGTTCCTGCCCCCATGCGTCCGTAAGTAAGTTGCGTCTGGACGAGAACGTCGATGTATCGCCCCGGCTCGTTGCTCTCCGCGGCAAACCGAATGCGATTGTTTTCCTGTCTGGTTTTGCGAAGCCCCATTGTCTCGAGGACCTTGGCCGTCAGCTCAAATCCGGCTTCACACAACGTAACGCTGTAAAAACCGCGAATCGCGCGTTCCTGAGGTAGGTCGCTGGTGCGCGGAATGTGCACATCGACGGTATCGGCTGTGCCAACCATCTCAACGCGCATGCCGTCTGGATCGCCGAAGCTAAGAACGGGATCTCCGAAACGATCGTCCGCACGTTCGACGGGTATACCGGCCGAGAGCAGCCGCTGCTCCCAAAACCCGAGCGAAGAGGAAGGGACAGCGAAGGCCAGCGCAGAGGTCTCGCCGATTCCCAGACTGCCCCTTGTCGCCCCAGGCCACGCGAAAAATGTGAGAATCGTGCCCGGTGATCCGCTGTCGTCGCCCAAATAGAAGTGATACGACCCGGGATCGTCGAAGTTGACCGTCCGTTTCACAAATCGAAGCCCCAGGACCTGCGCGTAGAAATCGAGGACGCGCTGCGGGTCGGAGGCGATTGCCGTTACGTGGTGCAGGCCAACGATTGGTTGTGGCATTCGAGTTCCCTTCTTTTCACAAATGATGTCGAATCGCTCATGGAAGTGACACAGGAGCGTCGCTCGAGATCCTTCGCAGGTGCGAGCGTTGGGTGATCGGGGCCGCGGAATACCGTAGACACGATTGTCTCTCATTCCGGCGGACCGACCGATCATTCGAAGAAGAACTGTATGTGCCCCGCGGTGGGGGTCCGCATGTGCTGCCGACGCTAGATGCCGGCTTCCATACCAGCCGGCGTCCGATTCAGCTCCTGCCTGTCATATCACTTGCTAACATCATTAGCCGCTTCCTATCGTTCCCAAGCCGCGCCGAGCTACGCGTATCTGTGCCAGGCGTCAGTTTCATCTATCGCATCGGACGCGTTTCAATGCGCTCCGTAAGTTGAGGTCGCGTTTCGATTGTGTTGCGCAGTGGGCGGCCGAAACCCTCAAACTCCACTTCCGTCACATCTCCGGACTGCAGCCGGAGCCCCTCACCGAAGGAGAGGATGTCCGCACCCATGAAGTGCACATGCAGGACTCCGGGCTGGCGATGTCCTTCAAACTTGAAGTGATGGTGCTCCAGGTTTGCGAGGCTGTGGCACATATTCCGCTCACCGGTCCGAATCCTTTTCTCCCAAAGGGTCTTGCCGTCACGAAGGATGCGCACCTCGCCACGAACATCTTCAAACGCCGCGCCTACAACCAGCTCGGGCCCGATGCTGCAGGTGCGAAGCTTGGAACCGGCGAGGTTCAGGTAGTTGCGGCGCTCGAACACATGATCAGAAAACTCGTTGCCATTGGTCATGCCGATCCGGTACGGCGTGCCATCCGGCCCAATAAGATAAACAGCCGCGATCTCCGCTTCTTCTCCCCCGTCCTCGCTATGGCTCGGAATGACCAAGGGAGCAAATGTGCCTCGCAATACCGAGCCATCGCCCTTGTAAAACCATTCCGGCGCAACACCGATTTGGTCTTCCGGCGGACGGCCATGTTGGCGTCCCAGTTCAAACATACGCATGCTGTCAGTCATCGGCATTTCTTCCGCTTTGCTGCCTGACAGATGCATCGCCTGGCGATCCCGTGCGCTTCCCAAGTGCGTCAGGCCGGTTCCGGAAACGAGAACCTTCTGCGGCGCACCCGGCACGTCTGCCGAAGGAAGAAGCTTCCAGCTCGAACGCGGAGAATAGATTTCATCGTAACTGAGTCGCTCGCCTGTAGCGTGCTCGCGCGCAAGATCAGACAGCGGCCGTTGCTTCTCAATCGCCTGTTGCGCCAGCGCGACCACGCTTTCGAATCCTTGCAAAAGGTGAAGCTCAGGTTCTTCTACCATCGCCACGTAACGCTTGCCGGATGCGACGAGCTGGACGAGATGTAAAAAAGGTTCAGGCACTCCCATTACTCCACGATGCGAAATCTCTTCATTGACTCTTCGTTGACGGTGAGGCCCAGCCCAGGCACATCTTCATCGAGATCAACGTAGCCATCCACCGGTTCGGGCTCACCATCAAAAATGTACCAGAACAGTTCATTCCCCACCTCGACATCGACCTTCGGGAAAAACTCAGCCATGGGAGAGTTCAGGCTCGCCATCACCACGTGAAAATTGTGCATCTGGCCGGCGTGTGGAATCACGGGCACTTGAAATGCCTCTGCCATCGCCGATATCTTGCGCGCCTGGCTGATGCCGCCGACACGATTGGTGTCAAACTGAATGTAGTCGAGCGCATTGGCTTCGAGCAGCTCGCGAAATCCAAAGATGGTGAACTCATGCTCGCCGCCCGCAATCGGGAGCCGCCCAGCTGCCTTCAATTCCCTGTAACCTCGCGTGTCATCGGGAATGACCGGCTCTTCCAGCCAGCGCAGGCGAAAGGGCTCCAGCAGCGGCAGCATCCGCTTGGCGTAGTCGAGCGTCCAGCCCATGTACGCGTCTGCCATCAGATCAATACCATCGCCAATCACTTCGCGGACGGTCCGCACCAGGTCCACGTTCTTCTGCATGCCTTCTGCGCCATCGACAGGGCCCCAGCCAAAACGCAGCTTCATCGCCTTGTAGCCCTGGTCCAGATAGCGCTTTGCCTCAAGGCGAAGCTGATCAAGCGGCATGCTGTAAAGCCGACTCACGTAGACGGGGATGCGATTCTTTGTGCGGCCGCCCAATAACCGGTACACCGGTTGCTTGGCCGCCTTGCCCAGCAAGTCCCACAGCGCAATGTCCACCGCGCTGATTGCCGTCATCCCGATGCCCTTGCGGCCGAACGCCATCGTCCGGCGATACATCTGCTGCCACAGGAACTCGATGTCCCAAGGGTCCGCACCTATCAGAGCAGGCTTGAGGTAGTGATCAATGCAAGCCTTTGTAACCAGAGGAGCCAGTGCCGCATTGCCCAGGCCGACGAGGCCAGCGTTGGTAAATATCTCTACCAGCACCCAGCCGTGAAATACAAAGTTCCCCATGGACGCCTCGCGAAACATCACCAGGTCCATCGGATTCGTGCAAAAATGGGGCGGCAGTGGTGTTGTCTCGCCCTCCCATTGAACAACGCGCGTTCGAACTTCTGTTATTTTCATGATCAGCTCATCCTTGAGAATAGGTCGCGGTTTTGCATCGGCTCAACTGTACCGGCAAAGAGCACAATTGCCCAAAAGCCGATGAGATGAAAACTTCCTACGATAAGAAATAGAGCGCCGTATCCGAAACCGCAACTCAGAAGAACTCCCGCAATGACGCCAAAGAGCGCTCCTCCAATCGCACCAACGAATCCGACCAGTCCCGCCACCGAGCCGACGGCAGGGAGCGGAAAGATGTCCGCAGGCAGCGTCATGATCAGACCCGACCAGGACTGCCGGCAGAAGAACGCGATGCTGAACAATCTTCGCGCCCAGCCCACCGGAGCATCTGGCACCAGCACCACTTCGGGCATCAACAGCGCTGAGACCAAGAGCACACTTTCTCGAAAAGTCGACTGATCTTCCCGAACTGGGCAACAAACTTGGAAACTACCCGCCGATAAGACTTCCTAAGCCCGATGCCGCATAAGGAATCCATGCGTAATAGCTCACCCGTCGAATATCGAATCTCCGCGCGTCATAGAGATACTTCGGGAGCCAGAGCAAATAGAAATACCACGCGGAGTCGCTCATGAACTTGGCGAAGACCCGCACCTGCACCTTGCGCTGGACGAGAAGCGCAGATAGCGACAGCCTTTCTGCAACCACGTTGACGCCGTCTGTTGCTATCGATCTGCCATGGTTTCCTCGATTGTTCAAATACCACCAAATCACCCAGGCCAATCCAATAGCCCCGGAGGCGAAGAAGACCGCCCGCCAGCCAACCGTCAAAGGAATGATGCCGATCAACGGCGGCGCCAGCGCCGAACCCACGGCCGTTCCCGCGTTGATGATGCCCATCGCGGTCGATCGCTGGCTGAACGGAACCCACTCGGCCACGACTCGCGTCGCCTCTGGAAAACCACCTCCTTCTCCCATACCCAGCAGACAACGTGCGATCACAAAAAATCCAAAACCTGTAGCCAGTCCGTGCGATGAGCAGGCTTCCGACCACCAGAGCACGATCACCAGGAATCCTCGCCGCGTGCCTATCCCATCGAGCAAGCGCCCGTCCGCAGCGTAGAGCACTGCGTGCGGAATGAGAAAGGCAAATTGCAGCAAGAAAAACTGCTGGTCGTTCAACGGGATCGTTCGCTCAATCGCAGAGATCGCAACCGGCAGAGTTTGCCGATCAAAGTAGCTGACGGCGATGGCGGCTGTGACCATAGCGACAAAATCCGAACGGACCTCGATCGGATTCGCCTGGTCCACACTCTTCAATTCGTCCAAAAGCGCTGCCACGCGGTCACCACGTCAGATGCAACAGGGAGATCGCCTGCCGCGGAAGGCTTGTCGTAATCGCGATCGTGCCATCTTGAACATCGAACCATTCCGGCGAATGCAAAAGCTCCAGCTGGTCTGCCTCTTTCAATCGCGCATACTGATCCGCCGTTGGTGATTGTGGCGATCCCATCGCCTTCCACACGGTATAGGCGTTGCTATGCAAATCGTCGATCCGATAGTGTTCCCAAAGAACCCTCTTGACTCCCGCGGGAATCCCGCTCACGGTCACCTTGACTTCACTGGCATCAGCGGGGAGATCGTTGTCGTGGTAGTTCCATACCATCACTGCAGCTTCATGCTCTGCCTTCGTGGCCAGACCATCAATATCCGGTGCTGCTCTCACACCGTTCGCGAGAATGTCATCGAGTGGCACCTGAGCGGTGCTGCTTGTCGAGACCCGCTCGCCAGACATCAACCCCGCCATGCGGAAGAAGTTGAGCACCGGCTTGTCCACGCCGTTCGTCGCCAACGTGCGAAACCCCTCGAAGTAATCCTTCCCTTCAAATTCAAAGGACCACGAAAGCATCGCAATCAGGTCGACCCCGGATCGGTCCTGGAGTTCGAACAATCCCTTCATCGCCGCTGCAGTGTATGCGGCATAGAGGGGTCCGTTCCGATATGCATTCGCCGGATTCGTCTTCATCGAGCAGGCTGCGCATCCTTCCGGGTCGGCCTCGCTCAAAATAATCGGTAGATGCATAAACTGCGGATACTTATCGACGACCTCAAATCCGACCTGGCCCGACTTCA
>JASHVE010000456.1 GCA_030039675.1 Acidobacteriaceae bacterium
GACGAGAACTCCTGCTGGATGAGCGTGGCGATATCCGCATCGCTGAAGGCCACCGTGATGGCCGTCGGCTGGCCTTGCGCCACCTCTTGCGCGAAGCTCGGCCCCGAAACCGCGCCGATCGAGAGCAGCCGCCCGGCCGGTTCAAGGACGGCCGAGATCACCTCCGTCATGCGCATGTAGGAGCCGTCTTCCAGCCCTTTCGTGGCGCTCACCACGAACTGGCCGTTGTGCAGATGCTTGCGCAGGCGCAGAAACGTGGCCCGCAGAAACTCCGAAGGCACCACGGAAACGACGATCTGCGCATCGGCAACCGCCTCGCAGTCGCCGGTGATGGCGATCTCGCCGGGAATGGGAAAGCCGGGGAGGAATTGCACGTTCTCACCGGCATCGATGATCTCCACCGCAGCCTCGGGGCTGTGCGCCCAGAGCGTGACCTGGTGGCCGCCGCGGCGGTGCAGAGCGAGCGCGATGGCCGTTCCCCATGCGCCTGAACCTAAGACAAAGATGCGGCTCATGCGGGCTTCTTGGCTCCAAAGCGGGATTCAGTGCCGCCGAGCAGTCGGCGGATGTTCTGGTGGTGTTTGACGATGATAAGCAGTGCCACGGTAACCTGCACGGCGAGGAAAAACAGCGGCCGCTCGCCCTTGACGAGATACCACGCAAACACCGGAAAGCTCGCCGCAGCGAGAATGGAGCCGAGCGAGACGTAGCGGGTGAGCGTCAAAATGATCCCGAAGAGCGCGATGGCAGCCAGCGCAGCCCACGGCGCTGCGACCAGAAAGACGCCGAATCCTGTAGCCACACCCTTGCCGCCGTGAAAATGGAGCCACGGGGTGAACATATGCCCCAGCACCGCGAAGAGCGCACCCACGGCCTCGGCATCGCGCGGCGGCAGCGTCGGCGCAACCACGCCGGCCAGCGCCAGTCCCAGCCAGACGGCGGCGCAGCCCTTCAGCACGTCGAGCAGAAAGGTGGCTGCGCCCAATCCCTTGCCGCCCGCACGCAGCACGTTGGTGGCGCCGATGTTTCCGCTCCCCATGGAACGGATATCCCGGTGGCAAAAGAAGCGCACCAGCAGGTATCCCGTCGGGATGGAGCCGAGCAAAAACGCGGCGACCGCAACCGGCAGAAGCTTAAGCAGCATAACGAGAGAGTAGCAGGTGAGGGCAGGGATCGAGCGGGGGCGTGCACCAGGCGTCGCTTAATGATGTCACGCTGAATCGTGCAGGCGATGAGAATCGTGCCGGCGCTTACAGCGGTTTCACAGTTGTATCTCGGAGCCGGGAAACAAAGTGGCTCTTTCAACAGGAAAAAGCCACCTCGCTTGAAGCCGGAAAGGGCATCACGAACTGTGGAACCGCTCAGACAATGGCGCGCCGCGCCGACCGGACCTCGGCGGCCAGCACGCGGAGGATCTTCAACGAGAGAGCTGGTTCCGACTGCATGAGCTCGGTGAAAGCCTCGCGCGGAACAAAGCTTACCTCCGCACCGGCGTGGGCGACCGCGGTGAGCGTGTATGGCTGGTTGCCGGCCAGCCCAGGCAGGCCGAGCAAGCAGCCCGGTCCCGCCAATTCGGCGAACGTCGACTCCGTGTCTGTCGACAGGATGCTCAGCGTGGCGTAGCCCCGTTCCAGAATGTACAGCCCAGCCGGATTCTCTCCCTCGCGAAATAGGACGCGCTCCATTTCACAGGTGACCGGCGCGGAGAATCTCTCGAGTGCGGCAAGCAGCTCCGGATCGGCGACGAATGCTGACTGATCGTACTGCACGAAGTGTCTTCTCTGTAATACGTTCTGATGTGCGGCCATAACGCCTGTCATCGTGTCATTTTCAATGTATGCAAGTTTGTGACCGGTGTCACGAATCAATGTTTATGCGAGGATTTCAGGTGATCTGGATCACGTTCCGGACATGCGGAGCGCAGGTCCGCGAGCCAATGCCGGTGTGACGCATCCATTAAACTGGGAAATAGAGAGGCCGATGTCCGGAATTCTGCACAAGATGCGCACGGCGCTGGAAATGATCAAGTGGGAGCACTCTATCTTTGCGCTCCCGTTTGCGCTCACGGCGATGCTGCTCGCCGCGCATGGCCTGCCTTCGGCGCGCACCGTGGGCTGGATTCTGGTGGCCATGGTGGCGGCGCGGTCCGCGGCAATGGCCTTCAACCGCTGGGCCGACGCGGATCTGGACGCGGCCAATCCGCGCACCAGGAGCCGCGCTATTCCCGCCGGTCTGCTGACGCGGCAGTTCGTTCTCGGCTTTACGTGCGTGGCTGCACTGATCTTTATTGTCGCGGCGGGCGAACTGAACTTCTACACGCTTTGCCTGTCGCCCGTGGCGCTGGCGATTCTGCTCGGCTACAGTTACATGAAGCGTTTCACGCGCTGGTCGCATCTGGTGCTGGGCCTCTCGCTGGGACTGGCGCCCTCGGCCGCGTGGATCGCCGTGCGCGGCTCGCTCGATCCACGCATCCTCGTGCTCACCGCGGCCGTCACGCTGTGGGTGGGCGGGTTTGACGTGCTCTACGCTTGCCAGGACTATGAGCATGATCGCACCGCGGGGCTGCACAGTTTACCCCAGGCGGCAGGCATTCCGGCAGCATTTTGGGCTGCCCGGCTCATGCATCTGGCCATGCTTGCGCTGCTGGTGTGGTTCGGCTGGCTGTTTCACTTCCGCGTGATTGGCTGGTTGGGTATCGCTGCCGTAGGCGCGCTGCTGGCTTACGAGCACTCGCTCGTTTCGCCGCGCGATCTGCGCCGCCTTAACGCTGCGTTCTTTACGATGAACGGCGTCATCGCGATGGTCTTTCTCTGCTTCGTGGCTGCGGACTTGTGGCTGCCGCGGTAGCCTGCGGACCCACAAGAAACTCCGCCGGCGACGTTCGCGAGCCTTTATAGCAGTTCCCGAATTTGTGTAGACCGAAGGAAGATGTTTAAGTGGCCTTTTCCTCAAGAAAAGGCCACCTTGCACGGCGCTCAAAAAGTCGACGTTACTTCGGGAACTGCTCTGGAGCGGTTCCACAGTTGATGCGCCTTTAATGAAACGGGAGAAGGTGGCATTTTCTCGAGGAAAATGCCAATTTGCAACTGTGGCTTCGGGATATAGCAACTGTGAACCCGCTGTAGCTTATACGCTTACCACCGGAAACGGGGAATCGCGAACCACGGCGTAAGTGAGATCGCGCAAGCGTCCGCTGCTGCCGGGATGAGGATTTCTTCCGATGATGAGCACGTCAGCGTCCGACTCCCGCGCCGCCTCCAGCAGCGCCTCCTTGATAGAGCCGGCTGCAATGCGGACCGGAACATCCAGGCCAACGCTCTGCTGAAGCTCAGCAATACGTTGGCCTGCCTGCGACGCTTCGGCCGACTGGAGTTGTTCTGCAAGGTCCATTTGAACGTGCACGCCCTTGTCACCGGCCTGCACCGCGTGGATGATCCTCAATCTGGCCTGCACCGCAGCAGCTGCATTCATCGCAAAGCGGAGCACGCGCTGCGAATTGCTGCCCAGCCCAATCGCGCATAGCCATTCCCGGTGCTTCAATGGCCGGGGAGCAATGGTCTGCGCGTGCTTGCTCGTCAACACCGGGCAACCTGCATCGTTGAGGACCTTGGCGGTTGTTGAACCGAGCAGCATCTGCCGGAAAAAGCCCGCGTGCGTAGGCATAATAATCAGGTCGAATTTGCCGTCGCGCGCCACCTGGGCGATTTGCGCCGCCGGATCACCCGAATCCAGAATCCTCGGGTACTCGCTGGCCGGAAACTCGCTTGCAAGAAACGAGTCGAGCTTTTGTCGGCCAATCTCCAGATGCTCTTCCTCAACCTCGAACGGCGATCTCGTGTAAAGCTCGAGGCCGCTGTAGCTGGCCGGATCGACAACATGCACCAGCGAGACCTTCGCGCTGTACAGCGCCGCCGCCCTTTTGACGTAGGCCGCCATGGCTGCGCACGAGGGCGAAAAGCTTACCGGAAAGAGAATGTTTTCGATGACGGCCATCTTTGTTTCCCCTCAGGACCGTACATTCGACGAAATTTTCCTTTAAGGTGATTCATATTTCTTAGTGCCTCGTCGGTCGCTGTGAACCGGGGCCGGTCTCTGGTTGCACACCAGCCCTTTCGGTGAACCGGTCTAACACCAAGATTCTGTTTCTGGCCGGAAAGTACCAATAGAAACTGCGTGCCAACGACGATTTTCCCAGTTACTCTTGGATATACCCTGAAGGCGCATTCGATTCGGGGAAAGACCCGCTCCGCCCGATATACATTGCTGATGACCGCAGCCCAGCAATCCCGAAGCCTCGCGCCCGCCGTTTTATGGCGTGAATCCCTGCCGCAGTCCTGCGCGGAGGCACTGGCGCTCGCCTGTGCTGTCTTCTTGCTGGAAGGATCCATGAACTACATTGGATTTTTCAGCGACCAGGGACAGGCTATCTGGTGGCCGACCAACGGGTTGGCACTCGCGTTGATGGTGCGTTCCGATCGCTCCCGCTGGGCCACGATCCTGGTAGGAATTCTGCTGGGCTCCTGGGTCAGCGCGATTCACTACGGCTGGCCGATCTCGTCCCGCATCGTCAACTTCATCGCCAACTCCGTTGGACCAATGCTCGGCGCGCTCGTGCTGCCTCGCTTCAGGCGGCTCGAGGACTGGCTGCAGGAGCCGCACCTCGTTTTTCGCTACGTCGCTTTTGTCTTGCTGCTGGCGCCGGTGCTTTCGGCCACCATCTACGCCACGAATACACACTTCTTTCTGCCCGGTCTCAATTTCTGGACCGTCCTGCAAACTCGCGCCGACTCCGACATGCTCGGATACGCCCTCTTCACGCCGTTCGTGCTCGTACTCACCAGCAGGGAGACCTACCAGCGCGTGAAGCCCGCAGAGATTCCCCTGCTGGCCGTGCTGCTGGCATTGGTCGGCGGGACGACGTATCTCGTTTTTTGGCAAACCGCGTACGCCCTTACGTTCGTTCTCATCTCTGTGGCCCTGCTGGTCACCCTCCGGCTCGGTTTCACTGCGTCCGTTCTGGCCGTCAACCTGCTTGCCGTTCTGGCAACGGTAGCCACCATGCACGGCCATGGCCCGTTCATGCTGGGTCAGGGCGTGATGCTGGCGCATCGCATCCTCCTGCTGCAGGCCTTTCTGGCCCTGACGATGGTGACCGTCTTCTCCGTCTCTGTGATGCAGATCGAGCGCAAGGTCTTCCAGGAGCGGCTTCAGTTGGCTTATGAGGAGATGGAAAGGCGGGCCACAACCGATGTGCTGACCGGCGTGGCCAATCGCCGTCTCTTCGACGAGACATTGAAATCGGAATGGTCGCGCGCGTTGCGCAGAGGGGATTCACTGGCTCTCCTGATGCTCGACGTGGACCACTTCAAGTTGTATAACGACCGCTTCGGGCATCCGGCGGGCGATGCCTGCCTGCACCGCATCGCGCAAACGATCCTTGCCATAGGGCATCGCTCCAGCGATTTGCTGGCGCGTTACGGCGGAGAAGAGTTCAGCTTCCTGCTGCCCACCACAAAGCTCGAAGACGCGGCCCGCATTGCAGAAAATATCCGGTTGCGCATCGAGAGGATGCATAAGGACCCGGAGAATGCGGGCGATCATCCCATCTCGATCTCGGTCGGCTGCGCGGCCCTCACACCCACCCTCGATCTCACACCGGAGCTGCTGATTGCCGCCGCCGATCAAGCTCTCTATCAGGCGAAGCGGAATGGCCGCAATCGGATCGAGGTTACCGAGACCCGCTCCATGCTTGCCTGAACCCGGCTTGTCGAGGGATAACTCCAGCCGGCAATCTGAATATGCTCCGGTGCGGCCGCGCTTCGTCGCTGTCTCATTTCACGGAGAGAGCATGAACCCGCAGCGAGCGCTGTGGTATGGTGCGAATGGGGATTGGAGTTATTCTCAGGTCGTTTGGGAGCGGCGAGTCGCAGCATGAAGATCGCAATCCAGGGAGAGCCCGGCTCATTCAGCCATGAGGCGGCGCTGAAGCTTGTGCCCTACGCGGAGATTGTTCCTTGCCCGCTCTCCGCTGAGGTGTTTTCTTCGCTGTCGAGCGGCGCCGTCGACGTGGCCGTGATCCCCATTGAAAACAGCCTGGCCGGTTCCGTTCTCGAGCACTTCGATCTGCTCCTGGCGCACGATGTCCAGGTGGAGCGGGAGACGCTGCTGCGCATCCGGCACAACCTGATCGCCATTGCCGGCGCTTCCACGGCTCAGATCGACCGCGTCTTTTCGCACCCCGTTGCGCTTGCCCAGTGCCGGCGCTTTCTCGCCGGCCATCCCCACATGGAGGCCTTTGCCGCCTACGACACCGCAGGCAGCGTGAAGCAGCTCGTAGAGCTGCGCGACCGCCGCGCAGCGGCCATCGCCAGCGAAGCGGCGGCACGCTACTACGGCGCCCAGATTCTCGAAGCCAATATCGAGGACAATCCGGAGAATTACACGCGGTTCTTCCTGGTGCGCCGCAGCGCTGAAGCGCGCACCGATCCCGAGGCCAACAAGATCAGCATCGCGTTCTCGGTCGAGAACCGTCCCGGCTCCCTCGTCGCTGCGCTCTCCGCACTCTCTGCGCTCGGCACCAACCTCACCAAGATCGAGTCGCGGCCGGTGCACGGCAAGCCGTGGGAGTATGTTTTTTACGTCGACTGCCAGATCCGCTCGAGCGATGAGGGAACGCGCGCATTGGAGGCGCTCCGCGCGCACTGCGGCATGGTCAAAGAACTCGGCCGCTACGTTGAGGCGCAGAGCGCCAATCCGGCGAAGCAGCAGCTTCGCGCTTGAGCACCGCTCTTGTGCGTAGCCAGCAGGCGCAAAAATGGGATGAGCCGTTCCGCCCATCCCGTCTCTTGGTACGAAACTGAATCTGCCCTACAGCGGCTTCGGCAAGGGCACATCAACCGTGAAACCGCTCTAGTGTGCCGAGTCATTAATTCGCATCACAAATGCACTGTCATCCTGAGCGAAGTTTGCCGCGCTTTTTGCGGCAAACGGAGTCGAAGGACCTGCGGTTGCTCTTCGGCGAATTTAAGATTCACCACACTAGAAGTGATACGCGACACCGACCACCGGCATCGAGATGTTGTACCAGCGGTTTGTGGTGAACTGCGAGTCGCCGAAGGTGGGAACTTTGACGACAAGGCCACGATATTCGGCGCGGATATCGAAGCTGGGACTGATCTCATAGGCAATTCCCGCGCCATAAAGGCCGCCCACTTCCGTCTGTTGCTTGGTATCGTGGGTGGTGGTGCCGGAGTTGAGGATGGGCAGGAAGATCAACGCGCCCGGACCCGCTTCTACGAAGGGATTCCAGTTTCTGAAGACGAAGGAGCGCACATAAGCGCCGGAGATCTCCTGCGTGCGGGTGAGCACCTTGTAGTGATTGGGGTTGACAAAGAACCCGATGCTGTTCTGGTAGGTGATGCCGTAGTTCGCTTCGAGGGCGCTGGTGGGCGTCAACATGAAGCGGTAGCTGACCAAGCCGCCGTAAGCGGTGGTCGAATTCACCTGAACAGTAGTCGACGAGGCCATGAAGGGTTCAATGAGGGCTGTTCCGCTAAGGCTGATGTCTTGCCGGCTCTCCTGAGCGCGCGCTGCAGCCACACCCATGCTCAGCAGCATTGCTAAAAGGACGATCTTCTTCATTCGGTTCCTGAACCTCACCACTGCCCACCCGTCCGTACTGGCGTCCGGCTGGCAACGAGCTTGTAAAAGAATTTGGGCGTGCCGAATCCCACCGGCTCCCGCTCTCAGCATTGTAACTGGCCGGAACGGGTCGGGGCGTGGCCGATGCGGAATCACCTGCGCTTATAGACGCAGGTCAACGCGATTGGGCGTTTTCCGTCGAGGCGTCTCTGGGCTTCTCACGCCACCCGCATCGCTCCGCACCCGACATCTATTCCCTATTCCCTGTTCCCTGCCTTTACCCCGCTCGCTCCACATGATAGAAAAACGGCGGACCCTGTTCCTTGGCCAGCCGTCGCAGCGTAAGCAGAAACGCCTTGGCTGCATAAGAGAGCATGGCCTGCCGGCGATGCACCAGCCGCAGCACGCGCCGCATCTCGAGCTCGTCGACCGGCACACGCACCAGGTCGCCGGTCTCGAGGTCGCGGGCCACGGCCAGGTGCGGCACCAGCGCCACTCCATTGCCCATGGCCACGAACCGCTTGATGGCCTCAATGGTCGGCAGCTCGATCCCCATATTTAGCGGTGTCCGGTAGCGCTGGAAAGCCTCGATCACTTTGCGCCGCAGCGGCGACGCAACATTATGTGCCACGAAGAGCTCGCGGCCCAGATCGTTGATCGAAACGCGCTCCGCGCCCGCGAGCGGATGCCGTGGGCTCACGATGAGGTCGAGGTTGTCGCCATACACGGCGATGGTGCGGAACTGCTCCGGATCGGGTCGGAAGGAGACCACACCCAGCTCAAAGGTGCGCAGGTTCAGCTCATCGGGAATCCGTGATGCCAGCATGCGGTGCACGGTGACGTTCACATGAGGCGCCTCGCGGCGGAAGGCATCGAGGGCCGGCAACAGATACAGGCAGGTGTACTCGTTAGCCGCCAGTTGCAGCCGGCCTCGCTCCAGGCTCTTCAGCTCGCCAAGGGCGCTGTTGGCTTCGCGGCGCAGGGCCAGCAGGCGCAGCGCGTAGTCGCGCAGCAATTCACCGGAAGCGGTCAACGACCCGTCCCGCGCCGCGCGGTCAAAGAGCGTTTCGCCCACGGCTTCTTCGAGCTTGCGGATCACCTGGCTCACCGCGGGCTGCGTCCGGTGCAGCCGCACCGCCGCGCGCGAAAAGCTGCGTTCCTCGGCCACGGCAAGAAAAGTTTCGAGCTGGTTCAATTCCATAGAAGAATCTCCACGGTGCGTGGCAATAGGGCAAGTCAGCGAGTCTGCTCTTTTTGCCCATGCACGCTCCCGCCGACCTGCCGACTCGCTAACCTGCTAACTCGCTAACCCGCTGTCTTTCCATCATAAGCAAACATTATCATTTCCCCAAAAAGAATAACTTTGCCTTATAGAGGCCGGATGAGCGACACTAAAGATGTTGGAAGGACGTCCTTTCTCCCGGCAGGCGCACCCATGAGTCCCAATCACGTCGTCTTCTTTGACACAACGTTGCGCGATGGCGAGCAGTCGCCCGGTTGCAGCATGACCACGCAGGAAAAGCTGACCATGGCCCATGCTCTGGAAGACCTGGGCGTGGACATCATCGAGGCCGGTTTCGCCATGGCCTCAGAAGGTGACTTCGCGGCCATCTCTACCATTACGCAGGCCATCCGCAAGCCGCGCATCGCCTCGTTGGCCCGTGCCAGGAAAGAAGACATCGAGATGGCGGCCCGCGCGCTGCAATTCGCTGACCGCGCCCGCATCCATGTGTTCCTAGCGTCGAGCGACCTGCACCTGGAGTACAAGTTGAAGATCGGCCGTGAGGAGGCGCTTGATCTTGCCGGCGAGTCGGTCCGCCTGGCGCGCTCCCTTGCCGATGACGTCGAGTTTTCGCCTGAGGATTCCACCCGTTCGGATCGCGACTTTCTGGTGGAGATGGTGCGTATCGCCGTCGAGGCCGGCGCGACGACCATCAACATGCCCGATACCGTCGGCTACTCCACGCCTGAGGAGTACGGCCGCATGTTCCGCGAGGTGCGCGAGCGCGTTCCTGCGATCGATGAAAAAGGCGTGATTCTTTCTTCGCACTGCCACGACGATCTCGGCCTTGCCGTGGCCAACTCGCTGGCCGCGATCGAGGCCGGCGCACGCCAGGTGGAGTGCACCATCAACGGCATCGGCGAGCGGGCCGGCAACGCAGCGCTCGAAGAGATTGCCGCGGCGCTTTATGTGCGCGGCGACCGCTATGGCGTTTCGACGGCCATCAAGCTGCAAAATCTCTATCCGACGAGCGAAGTGCTGGGGCAGATCATCACCTTCAAGCCCTCCCCGAACAAGGCAATTGTGGGCGCGAATGCCTTCGCGCACGAGTCCGGCATTCACCAGCACGGGATGCTGGCCAATCCGCTGTGCTACGAGATCATGACGCCGGGCCTGGTGGGCGTAAGCAAAACGCATCTGGTGCTGGGAAAGCACTCCGGCCGCGCCGCGCTGCGCCATCGTCTCGAACAGCTCGGCTTTACGCTCACGCGTGAAGAGCTGCAGCAGATCTATTACCGGTTTGTGGCTCTCGCAGACCGCAAGAAGAATATCTACGACACGGACTTGGTGGGCCTTTTGCCCGAGCACATCCGTGAGAACCGGCGCGAGCCGGTCGCCGAACTCGACTGAGCCGCGGTCCATCGAGCCGCAACCGGAAGCACGCGACGAGGAGTGGAATGCGGCCATGCTGCGCATGATTCAACAACCTGCTTTGTAACAGGGCACGACTTCAGTCGTGCCGCAAAGAACGATAAAACCGACAGGGCTTTAACCCCTGGCGCAATTCAGGACGAGCAGAATGAATCTGAAGATCCTAGTCACGGCCGGCGACGGCATCGGCCCCGAAGTCACGAATGAAGCAGTTGCTGTGCTCCACGAAGTCGCCGGGATCGGCGGCCACAAGCTTGCGCTCGATCACAAGCGCATCGGCGGCGTGGCCATCGTGCAGGACGGCACTCCGCTGCCGAAGAACACGCTTGATGCGGCGCTGGCTTCCGACGCAGTTCTTCTCGGCGCCGTAGGCGGCAACGAGTTCAACTCGCTCCCGCCCGACAAGCGCCCCGAGGCTGGTCTTTTGGCGATTCGCGCCGCGCTCGGTGGATTTGCCAACCTGCGCCCCGCCTTTGCCTTCAAGGAACTCGCCGTCAACAGCCCGCTGCGCCCTGAAATCGTCGACGGCGCCGACATTCTCTTCGTCCGCGAGCTGCTCGGCGGCCTTTACTTCGGCAAGCCCCGCGCATGGGACAAGGCGAAAGGCGAAGCGCACAACACCATGGTGTATACGAAGGACGAAGTGGCCCGCGTAGCCCGCATCGCCTTCCAGCTTGCGCAGAAGCGCCGCAAGAAGCTGACCAGCGTGGACAAGGCCAATGTGCTCGAAGTCTCGCAGCTCTGGCGCGCCACGGTAAATGAGGTCGCAGCCGAATTCCCCGACGTGACCGTCGAGCATCAGTATGTGGACGCGATGGCCATGCACCTGATGAACCAGCCGCGCAACTACGATGTGGTGCTGACGGAGAATCTCTTCGGCGACATTCTGAGTGATGAATCGGCCGTCATCACCGGTTCGCTCGGCATGCTGCCCTCGGCGACCATCGGCGGCAAGGTCAATTTGTACGAGCCCGTCCACGGCTCCGCACCCGACATCGCCGGCAAGGGCCTCGCGAACCCGCTGGGCGCGATTCTCACCGGCGCGCTGATTCTGCGCCACTCCGGCAAGCTCGAAGCCGAAGCCGCCGCGATTGAAGCTGCAGTCCGCAAGGTGCTGGAGCAAGGCTTCCGCACGCCGGACCTCGCACGCTCCAATCCTCAGGGATTCACGGTTCTGAACACAACCGAGATGGGCGCAAAGGTCCGCGAGACCGTCAAGACATTGCTCGTCGACGCATAGAACCTGGGTGCCCCACCCTCGCCGCGTATTTGTTTTTGCGGCTAGGGTGGGCAGGCACAGATCCAAATGTTCTTCAAGACAGGGAAAACAATTTATGAGCACCGAACCGAAGACGCTATTCGAAAAAGTATGGGAGCAGCACGTCGTCGTAGAGCCGCAGGGCGAGCCGACGCTGCTCTACATCGATCTGCAGCTCGTGCACGAGGTCACGTCACCGCAGGCCTTCGAGGGGCTGCGCCTCGCTGGCCGCAAGGTGCGTCGGCCTGACCGCACCGTGGCCACGGTGGATCACAACGTGCCCACCACGATCGAGGGCCGCCTGAATATTGTGGACCAGATCTCCGCCAGGCAGATCTCCACGCTGCGCCAGAACTGCAAGGACTTCGGCGTCGAGCTCTACGACGTGGACTCGCGCAACCAGGGCATTGTCCACGTGATCGGGCCGGAACTTGGCCTCACCAAGCCGGGCATGACGATCGTCTGCGGCGACTCGCACACTTCGACGCACGGCGCCTTCGGCGCACTGGCCTTCGGCATCGGCACCAGCGAAGTGGAGCATGTGCTGGCCACGCAGACGCTGCCGCAGTCGAAGCCGCAGACCTTCCGCATCAGCGTGGAAGGCAAGCTGCCGCTGGGCGTGACCGCGAAGGACATCATCCTGGCCATCATCGGCAAGATCGGCGCTGACGGCGCCACAGGCTGCGTGATCGAATACGCGGGCTCGGCCATCCGTTCTCTCTCGATGGAAGGCCGCATGACCATCTGCAACATGAGCATCGAAGCGGGCGCGCGCGCCGGCATGATCGCTCCGGATGAGACGACGTTTGCGTACTTGAAAGGCCGCCGCTTCGCCCCGCGGGGCGCGGAGTGGGACAAAGCAGTCGAAGAATGGCGCAAGCTGCCCACTGATCCCGGCGCGAAGTTCGACCGCGAATTGGTGATCGACGCGGCGACCCTCGTTCCTTACGTGAGCTGGGGCACAAGCCCCGGCATGGTCGCTCCGGTAACGGCTGCAGTGCCGGACCCCGCGCAGGCAGCCAACGAGCTCGACCGCAAATCCTTTGAGCGCGCGCTCGAATACATGGCGCTCAAGGCAGGCACGCCACTGGATTCGATCTCTGTGGACCGCGTATTTATCGGCTCCTGTACCAACGGACGCATCGAAGACCTGCGCGCGGCGGCGAAGATTGCCGCTGGTCATAAGGTGGCGACGACCGTGAACGCGATGGTGGTTCCGGGCTCGCAGCTGGTGAAGGCGCAGGCCGAGGCCGAAGGGCTCGACCGCATCTTTAAGGAAGCAGGGTTTGACTGGCGCGAGCCCGGCTGCTCCATGTGTCTGGGCATGAACCCCGACATTCTTTCGCCGGGTGAGCGCTGCGCTTCCACCAGCAACCGCAACTTCGAGGGCCGCCAGGGGCGCGGCGGACGCACGCACCTGGTTTCGCCGGAGATGGCCGCAGCAGCCGCAATCGCCGGCCACTTCGTCGATATCCGCACTTGGCCCGTTTCTGATTTTGCCCGCGAGGAGGTAAAAGCCTAATGGAAAAGTTTAAAACACTCACATCGCTGGCCGCTCCTCTCGATCGCACGAACGTCGATACGGACCAGATCATCCCCAAGCAGTTTTTGAAGCGCATCGAACGCACCGGCTACGGTGAGTTCTTGTTCTTCGATTGGCGGCAGACGTCGGATGGAAATCCGGTCGTCGACTTCGTGCTCAACGATCCGCGGTTCAAGAGCGCGCAAATTCTCATCGCCGGCAAGAACTTCGGTTGCGGATCAAGCCGCGAACACGCCGCGTGGGCGCTGAGCGACTACGGCTTTCGCGTGGTCATTGCGCCCACGTTCGCCGACATCTTCTTCTCGAACGCAGGCAAGAATGGAATTGTGCTCGTGCGCCTGAGTGAAGAGCAGGTGGAAGAACTGCTTAAGAATGCAGAGACAATTCCGGGCTATCAGCTCACCGTCTCGCTCGAAGAGCAGACCGTGAGCGACAATCGCGGCTCCAAGGCCAGCTTCGAAATCGATCCCTTCCGCAAGTTCTGCCTGCTCGAAGGGCTCGACGACATCGGCCTTACGCTGCGTCACGCCGCAGCGCTCGACGCGTACGAAACGCAGCATGACAGTGCCGGATGGTTGAAGGCGAAGTGAAACAGCTATCAGCCGTCAGCTCTCAGCTTTCAGCTCATCGTGCAGCAGCGAACAGAATCGGTAGATGGCGAACACGGAAGATGATCTCATTGTTTTTTGGATTCTTTGAAGAGACTAACCGCAGCACAAAAAAGCTGAAAGCTGATAGCTGACAGCTAGCGAGCAGAGCGAGCACATGACTATCGAAGGCAAGCGCCAAAGTATCCCGTTGACCGAAGGGCCCAGCCGGGCGGCTGCGCGGTCGTATCTGCGCGGCGCCGGCTTTAAAAAAGAAGATCTGCACAAGCCGATCATCGGCATTGCGAATACATGGACTGAGATCGGCACCTGCAATGTGCATCTTCGTGACATCGCTGAGGCGCTGAAGGAGGGTATTCGCGAAGCCGGCGGCACGCCGATGGAGTTTAACACCGTCACCATCTCCGACGGCATCACGATGGGCACGCAGGGCATGAAAGCTTCGCTGGTATCGCGCGAGCTCATTGCCGACTCCATCGAGCTCGTCGCGCGCGGCAATCTCTTCGATGGCCTCGTCGGCATCGGCGGTTGCGACAAGAATATGCCCGGCATCATCATGGCGCTCTGTCGGCTCGATATTCCCGGCATGATGCTTTACGGCGGATCAATCGCTCCCGGCAAGCTGACCGGCCCTGGTGGCGAAAGAATCGACATTACGATCCAGAATATCTTCGAAGGCATCGGTTCCTTCGCCGACGGCCGCATCGATGCTGCGCGTCTGGAAGAGCTCGAAGCCAATGCCTGCCCCGGCGCAGGCGCATGCGGCGGCCAGTTCACGGCCAACACCATGGCCATGAGCGGCGAAATTCTCGGCATCTCGCCGATTCAACTCTCGGGTGTTCCCGCCACGCATCCTGACAAGAAGGCCGCGACCCGTGAAGCCGGCCGCCTGTTGATGGATGCCGTTCGCGCCAA
>JASHVE010000457.1 GCA_030039675.1 Acidobacteriaceae bacterium
TGCCTCCGGCGCGAATAATGGCAAGAAACCAGTGAAAACAGCAACGATCATTGGTGCGGTAGATGGCAACGAGCTGACCAGGCTGCAGACCCACAGAATGGCGAAGGAACGCGTCAAGGTTGCAGACATCAGCGTGAAGATCGGCGAGATGAAACGGACCGTCCTCGCCGACGGAGACTTCGCTGTTTCCATTCCGCCGCCGCAGCTCATCGACAAGATTGGCTACCGTGACGCTGTGATCGCGCGCGAGCCGAAAGCGGCGCAAAAGACTCATAACGCCGGTACCGGCTTGCGGCCCCACTCGCTGGCCACGCAGTAGTGAAAGAGGCGGTCAAGATAGTCGAGCACCGGAGGCGGGCAAATGCCGGCAGACGCAAGCAGCCGTTCCGCATTTGTGGTGTCGAACTGCATGCGCATGGTGAAGTAATCGCGGTAGGCGCGGCCGTCGACCAGGACGCGGCGCTTCGGTCCCCACAGGGTGAGAAACAGGAGCGGCCGCAGCGCGGCGAAGAAGAGCTTCGGATCGACATAGCGCGGTTCGCGCACCTGAAAATACTCTGACGCGCGGCGGGCGATCTGCTGAATGGTAGCGCTGCCGCGCGGCCCGGCGCAGAGATGCACCGTGCTGCCGAGCGCAGCCTCGTCGAAGAGAAGGCGCGTGACTGCCGAGGCAACGTAATCAACCGGCACGATGTCCAGTACGGCGTCGGGAAATCCGGGCACTGTGCGCCACAGGCGCCGCGCGTAGATCTTGAGCGGCCAGTACATCATCTTGAAGCTGGAGGTGACGCCGGTGCGCGAATCACCCACGATGATGCTGGGCCGCAGAATGACGCCCGGCAGGGAAGCAAGGCGTGAGCGGACCAGCGCCTCCGCTTCCGCCTTGGTCTGCTCGTAGGTGTTGCGATAGCCCTGGCCGACGGCTAGCTCGTTCTCGTGCACAAGGTCTGCGCGCTCGCCCGCAACATAGGCTGTGCCCACATAGGCAAAGCTCCGCAGGTGTCGCGCGCCCGCGGCGAAGTCCAAAATGTGCCGCGTGCCTTCCACGTTGATGCGGCGCGCTTCTTCCAGCGAGTGGTCGAAGCGCACGGTCGCTGCGCCGTGAATCACTCGGGTGGCCTCGGCAGAGAGCCGCTGCGAGTCTGCAGCCGCAAGGCCGCAGTTGGGCTGGCTCACGTCGCCGGAGTACACCTGCACGCGCGGTCTGTCCGCGGCAGGAACAATGGCGTCAGCGCGCTGCTGGCCGGTGTGTCCGGCGCGATCCCGGATGAGCAGCGCCAGTTTTGCATGCGGCTGCCGGTCAAGCAGCTCGCGCACCAGCCGGGCTCCGAGAAAGCCGGTAGCTCCGGTGACAAGAATGAGTTCGTCGTAATCCATCTGGAATAGGAACGTGCAGCGCGAGAATTACGAAGGCAGAGAGCGCTCTTCGCGAGCTTCGGCAGCCGTTAAGTCAAACAACATTCTAAAGGAGGCCTGGACCAGCCCTTTAACGACCAGCCCCTCCGCCGCGCTTGCCACCGCCGGGAGGTTTGCCGCGCGGCCCACTTCCGAAGCGACGGCCGCCCGGCTTCGAGAACCGTCCCGGCGTGAAGCCGCGCGGTCCGCGGTCCGCGCTCCGGTCATCGGATCCGAATGGCGGTTTTTCTCTTCCTTCCGGCGCGGGTCGTTGATCGCGGTCGCGGTTGAACGGGCCGCGAAATCCCCGCTCCGAACCTCCACCAGCATGCCGCCGGTTATCGGTGCGGTCCCAGGTGCGGTCCTGGGTCTTGTCTGGCCGGCTGTTCCGGTTCTCACTGCCGCGCCGGCTTCCTTCCCCGAACCGCCTCCCGCGGCCCTCGCCGAATTTCTTCCCGGGCGATCTGTCTCTGCCGCGCGGTGCGTTCTCGTAGTTTGGACCGCGTTGCCACTGCTGCGAACGTGCGCCGAATCCGTGTTCCTGAGAGCGTGATCCTGCGCCGGAGCGCTCCTCGCGCGGTTTCCATCCGGCGGATTCGCGGAACGGCTTTCCGCTTTGCTGTCTTTGGAATGGGCGCTCCGGTCCTCGTCCTGGTCTTGGTCCCGGTCCGCGCTGGCCGAAGTCTCCTGTCCGGCGCTCGCCGGCATCGCGCATTCTGCTTCCGGCTTCGCGAGGCACAGCCGGCCGGCCGGATTCCCCGCGCTGCATACGGCCTGTCTGGGCGCGATCCGGTTTGCGGCCTCGTCGACCGAAATCTGCGTGCGCGGTTCCGGGTTTTTCATCCCGCGGCCGAAGGCCTGTCTTTGCCGGCCGTTTCTTCTTCCATTTCCCTTCGGCGGCGAGGCGAAGAGAAGAGACCTCTTCTGCGCTCAGCTCGCGCAGCTTGCCTGGTTCGAGATCGAGCACCAGCGGACCATACCCCACTCGGCGGATCTTTTCAACGAAGTGGCCCACGGTCTGAAACATCTTGCGCAGCTCGCGGTTGCGCCCCTCGATGAGCACCACTTCATACCAGGGATTGTCGCCCTGGCGGACCTGGCGAATGTCTGCGGGAGCCGTATGCACCTTCTCGGTGCCCGGCGCGCCGCGCTCAATGCGCACCCCGGAACGTAGTTGGTCGAGATCGCTCTCGGTGAGCCGGCCCGCCACCTTCACGAGATAGGTCTTCTCTACGTCCGAAGCAGCCCGGGTGAGCTGGTTGGCCAGCTCGCCGTCGTTCGTCACCAGGAGCAGACCCTCGCTGTCGTAGTCAAGGCGGCCGACGGGATAAAGGCGCTCGCTCATCTTGGAGAAGAACTGCATCACGGTGGGGCGGCCTTCTGGATCGCTGACCGTGGTGACGTAGCCGCGGGGCTTGTTCAACATGAAATAGCGGTGACGCTCGGCACCGGAGAGCAGCTTGCCGTCAACGCGAATATGATCGCGCGCGGGATCAGCCTTTGCGCCGAGCTGGGTTACGACCTGGCCGTTGACCATCACGCGGCCGGCGATAATCATCTCTTCGGCGTGACGGCGGCTAGCAATGCCGGCCTGGGAAAGAATCTTCTGCAGACGGTCGAGTTTGGCCTCTGGGCGCAGCTTGGGAGCAGATTCGGGTGCGCCGTGTTCTTTTTCGACTACTGCCGCCCCGTTGCCGACGGCCTGCACTGCAAGCTCCGAATCCGGCTGGACAGCGGCCTGAGATTTATCGGCCTGCGAAACTGTTTCAGATTGGTTCTCCAGCGTTCCATCCATGGCCTCTTCCGCAGTTTCGGCCTGATACGCGGTCATCTCCGCATCGGCCTCTGCCCCTGCATTTTCGCTCAACGAGAAACGCCCTTCGCCGTCGGTGGTGTCGCCGATGGGGTCTATGATCGGGGCAGTAATCGAGACGCTGATCTCGGGCGATTCTACAGCTTCTTCCCCGATGACGACCTTGGTGTCACGCGCTTTAGCCGTAGACACCTTTTTCGTTCTTGTGGCCGCGGATTTCTCTTTGTGTAGCGGCTCAGCGGCCGCCTGGGGCGGTTCCTTGCCTTTGAGGCGCGATCTCTTCACCTTCGGTGCAGATTTCGGCCCTGGTTCGGCCTCGGGCGGAGCCGCCTTGCGCTTCGGCGCGGCGATTTCCTGAGATTTCTTTGCCATGGCAGCCTCGGACTCGACCCTACTCGGTCGCTGAGGTGGTAGATGCCTGTTCCGGAGTCTCTGTCGCAGAAACAGTTTCCAGTAAAGGATCAGGCTCGTCGCCGGAAGGTTCGTTCAGCTCCGCCTTCAGATCGGCCTCGATTGCCTCCGCCGTCTCCTCGGGCGCAGCCGGCTCCTCGTTGAGGGGCTCTGATGCAGCGGCACTGGTCTCCTCGAGCTCGATAGCAGCCATCTTCTCGAACTCCTCCATCGAGGGTAGCTCGGAGACGTCTTTGAGTCCGAAGCGGAGCAGGAATTCTTTGGTTGTTTTGTAAAGAATCGGGCGGCCGATGACCTGCTTGCGCCCAGCCGTGGCGATGAGCTTGCGCGCCAGCAGCGAGCCAAAGACGCCGGAGGAATCGACGCCGCGAATCTCGTTCACCTCGGGCGCCGTGATCGGTTGCTTGTAGGCGATGACGGCGAGCGTTTCCAGCGCGGGCAGCGAAAGTTTGAGCGCCGGCTTGAGGCTCTTGACGAAGGAACGCACCGCGTCGTGGCACTCGGGCTTGGTGGCCATGCGGTAGCCGCCGGCGATCTCGCGAATCTCCAC
>JASHVE010000458.1 GCA_030039675.1 Acidobacteriaceae bacterium
GCGCCGCGCTTTCGGCCAATGCCGTACGGGCCTGCTGCGGCGTGCACTGCGCGCGGCTGAGCTGCCGCGGAATCTCAAGGTGCGGAGCCGTCAGCCGCACCCACTTCGTGCGCACATTGTGCATGTGCGTGAAGATCGCCGCAATCGTCCTCACCTTGCCGGGCGGCTGGGCCGTCCACAGCGAGGGATCAAGCTGCTCGATGAGCATCTGGTTCAAGCGCTCGTTGGCCGCAAACACCTTCGCCGCGGACTGGCCGAGTTCGCCCCGCACTGCAAGTGAACGCTGGTTCACGACTCCCCCCTCCCTTACAGCGGTTTCACAGTTGCTATATCCCGAAGCCACTGCTGCAAAGTGGCATTTTCCTCAAGAAAATGCCACTTTGCAGCAGTGGCTTCGGCAAGGGCACATCAACTGTGGAACCGCTCTAGCTGGAGGAACGTCTATGGGCCGATCATACGTCCACTACTCCGTCTTCCGGCGGAGCGCTTTGCCGATCATTTCTCTCCTGCGGCGCATACTCATCATTGAGCCGTCTGGCGGCTGGCCCGCACCCCAAAACGACCCCTCCCCTTCCCGCTTTTCGAGAGGGATTTTTACGGCATTCTATGAATAAACTGTCCGTAATCAGCTATGTGCAAATCAGACCCCGTTACCAGAAAGGCAACACTGGACCCTTGTTTTGGGCCATTTTTACGCAAAAAACCTGTCTTTCGCGCCGGGAACAGGTCAGTTTTTCAGTCGTACCGCTCGAAGACGATCTGTTTCTTGTGCCAGCCGTAGCCCGTCATCAGCTCGCGCACGCCGGCCACCATGAAGTTGAGGCCGCAGATGTAGGTGTAGATGTCGAACTGCGTATCGGCCGCTGGCGCCGGCGGATCCGCGGCCGGCGCGGGCAGCGGCAAACCGAGCCGCGCAGCGCGCTCCTCCACGATCTTGGCAATGTGCACCTGCACGTGGCCGCGCAGGCCGGGCCAGCTATCCTGCGCACGGCTGAGTGTCGGCAGATAGTGAAAGTTGGCTACCCGCTGCTCCAGAGCCTCGAAGTACTCGTGGTAATAAATATCCGTCTCGTAGCGCGTGCCGTAGACCAGCCAGATCTCCTTGCCGCCGCTGCGGTCGGGGCCATTCTCCGGGAAGAGCCACTGCGTGTAGGAGCGCATCGGCGCAACCCCTGTGCCCGTCCCCACCAGAATCGAGTCTGTGACCGGCTCGTGCAGCACAAAGTGGCCGTGCGGCCCGTGAATCTGGATCGTGGCCCCATCCGGCAGGTCGCACAGATAGTTCGAAAAAAATCCGTTCTCCACGCGGTTCACGCACAGCTCAAAGCGGTTAACGCTAGCCGCCGACGAAATTGAGTAAGCGCGGGTCTGCTGCTTGCCGTTCTTGTCCGTTGCCACGGCCGAGATGAACTGGCCGGCGGCAAACGGAAAGCTCGCCATGCTGTCGAGGACGAAATCGAAATGGTAGCACTGGGCTACCTCAGAGATGCAGATTTTGCGCTCAAGACGCGCGGTATAAAGCTCACGAGCCAAGTTTGTTTCTCACTTATTGCAAGGAAATCCGGCCGTAGAAGCACGCTCGAACCGCCCTGGCCGGCCTGCGGCGATTATAGGACCTGGGAGGATGGACGTGTCACCCTGCGGAATAACTTGCTGTCTCCGGCGGCTAACCAGGATACGCTCCCGTGATGTACCCCTCGAGCGCCTGGATCGTGTGCTCCTGGCCCGAGATCACCCACTTCACCAGGTCGCCGATCGAGACCACGCCCACAACGGCGCCGTCATGCAGCACCGGAAGATGCCGGAAACGATGCTCCGTCATCAGGGTCATGCAATCATCCACCGTGTGCTGCGGGCTCACAAAGAGCACCGGGCTGGTCATAATCTCGCTCACTGTGGTCTCTTTGGAGTGATGGCCCATCAGGGCCACTTTGCGCGCGTAATCGCGTTCGGAAAGGATGCCCACCAGCCGCTGGTTCGAAAGGACCAGCAGCGCGCCCACGTCGTGGCTGGCCATCTTCTGCAGAGCCTCGTACACCGACTGCTCCGGGGCAATGGACAGTATCTGAGTCGCGCCCTTGTGCTTCAGCACCAATCCGATCGTGTCGTTGATCTTCATTGCAGCCTCCTGGGGTTCCGTCTTTCGGCCTGTGGCGCGGGCAGGCGGTTGCATGCGGCCGAACCCGACATGGGACAGCAGTATATATCGATCTGAGTTCGATCGTCTTTCCTGTTTTGCAGGTTCCGCGCCACTCATTTGTCAGATGCCGATTGCGGAATTTCGGTACATGGAAAGCCGCATCGAGGAATACGGCTCGTGAAGACGAGTCCAGCATCACGTGATTCGCACCCTCACGGGGCATTTCCGACAATTACAGCGGTTTCACAGTTGCTATATCCCGAAGCCACTGCTGCAAAGTGGCATTTTCCTCAAGAAAATGCCACCTTCCGCGGCTTCGGCAAGGGCGCATCAACTGTGGAACCGCTCTAGTGGCGACCAGTGGTGGACCCGGAGGGATTTGAACCCCCAACCAAGGGATTATGAGTTCGACTCCAACGCCGTAAGTCTATGATAATAAAAGAAATGCAAGTACAAACGAGCGAAAGCCTAAGTAGCTGAGCGACCGTAATTTAGGCCATTTTGCGTGAGATGGTCCAAGCTGACGACTGTACCGCTACTGTACCGATTTCCACGTTTAAAATCCATTTGCAACTCCAGGCAGCTGGACCTTGGAAAGGTAGGTTACCCGTACAATGACAACATGCAAATTGTGCAAGTCGTCCGATTGGTCGCGGCTCGCTAACGCGGATTCGGAAACCACGTGACCTGGAAAGTAGCGGTTGTATCGCTTTGCGGACCCGTGAGGTAAATAGGAGCCTTCCAGCCCTCGTATTGCACCGTGCCGAGAATTTCGATGGTCTTCCTGACGCGCTTGCGCACCTCAAACGAATAATCGTTCTGCGTGGTGCCGCCCGGGATAAAGACCTTGGCAGCCTTGGCATTCCGGTACATAAACTGGATGTCTTCCTGCGGCGATAAGTGATAGGTCAGCCACGCCTGACCCCCTTTTCCCTCGCGCCCTACCCAGTCGCCGACAAGGAAGCCTTTGTTCGTCGGACCTTGTCTCTGAACGGTTTCCCAGTACAAGAACTGTCCCTGATTGGTCGGAGTGCCGTCAAAGGCATAGTGACTTGTGGGCTCTGTGTTGGCGCCTTCCAGACGCAAATCCAAGTGCTCAAAGCCTGGGAAGCGCGAGAGATAGATTCCGGGATGTACGCCGGAGCGCCGAGGGGCGCTGATTGGGCTCACGTCGTCGTGGACCAAGGAGTCAGCATAGAGTGTCACCCAGCGGTGCAGGAAGGGAAGACGGTAGTTGAAATCGAAGGTGCCGAAACGTGCTCCAGGATCTGCAGCCGACAGTTTTTCGGCCGCGGAGACATTCTGGAAACTGAAGAAGCTCTTCAGGAACGTGTGTAGTGTGATAGGCTCGTGTCCTTTGCCACCCCAGATCACCATGCGGTCGAAGCCTAATTCGAGATCGCGCGTAGGCTTGAAGCTGACCTTCTCGACATGAACCCAGGGATCGTTCGGATAGGTATGCCCCTTCAGACTGCCGACAAAAAAGTCGTACCGGAATGGCCCGAGCAGCCGCGACACCAGTGGAATGTGCAGCGGTTCCACGCGGTTAATCTCGAAGTCATAAATATCCTCGGCGTTGTTGCTCCACAGCATCGATGCGCCCTGGTCCGGGCCCATCCAGTGATCGTCCTTTCCGAGCAAGACCTCGTGCCCAAGGAGGTGATAGGAGAGATACGCCTCCAAGATGCGCGTATCATTTGTCGTCGGAATTGGTCCCTCAGGGATAGTGGCCTGCACTGGATTTTGAGCAAACGGAATGCCGTCGATGACATTCGAGAGATAGGCCGCCAGGGTGGGCGAATAGCCGGCTGCAGAAGGGGCATGTTGATATTCGCCGCGGAAGTAAAGCGAGAACCGTCCCGCTTCGGCGCGTCCGCTGAAGCCCGAATAGTTGTTGAAGCCGCCCTCGTAAGGACGGCCGTAATCATCTACGATACTCTGGCCCAGATGATAGCTGTCGCGCAGTGGTATCCCGCTGATGCCACGCAGCACGGTATACACACTTTCGAGTTCCGCATGCGGATGCAACGTGCCGTCGACGCGATCCAGGTCCGGTTGCACTTCGCGCAGCAACGCGGCGTAGATTGTGCGGGCTTCGTCGTTACCAGTGTCAGTTTCGATCCGGTCGGCGTCCTGTTCGAGCATGTGCGCAATGCTCAACCGCGTCCACGGCCGCAGGTCAAGAAAGGCTGTGTCCAGATAGCCCAGCGCGTGGAGCCGGTCGAGGGCTGGGTAGATCCAGGAGTCCATGGGCACATAAGTCGACCCCGCTGAGCCTAGGTCAGTCATGTCGACACTAGGAACCACTGATGAATTGGTGCCCTGTCCATGAAGGGTCGGAAGGCATGCAATCGCACTTAACCCCCAAAAAGCCAGAAAATGG
>JASHVE010000459.1 GCA_030039675.1 Acidobacteriaceae bacterium
TGCCTCCCTTGGCGGAACGCATTGGTTTGCAGTGAACGAACAGATCCTGAACTTGTCGAGCGATTTTGGGCGGTGAATCCTATCTACCGACGGCTCCCCGCTCTCGTTGACGATGGCAAATCTGGGTTGTTTTCCACCTACTCAGACCGGCATGCGGCCAAAAAGTTGTGCAGGTAGTGAACGGAACTCTAAAAAAAATATAGCATGAGCACCGCAGATAACAGCATTTTCTTACGATGTATGGGATATTACACCTTGGTGTGATGTTCATCACTAGCTTCTATGCAATATGTACATCAGACGATAGTAGAAGATGACTCCTCCGTCATCTGAGGAACGTGCGCTCTGACCTAGGCTTTGTATCTTGGTTTTTTATCTGGAGATATTAACTCAAGCTTTCTCCTGACCTTAAAATATTGCAGAAGACTAATATTCTATTAATAGGAGTTATATCAGCACTCGGCAACCCATACCGGTAGCCTCCGCACGGCAACACAGTTGTCACCGGAACATGCGAACGCATCGGACCGCGTTATTGACCAGCCCAGTCTATTTCACTTCTGGCTTCAGATCGGGATTCAAGCCACAGCCGCTTTGAGCGACCAATCGGTGCAGAGTTCGTCCGAGGCAGGTATTTCGGCCAAATTCTTGATAGGGGCCGACTTGTTTGCATTTTGGTGCCGAAGAAGGGACTCGAACCCCCACACCCTTGCGAGTACATGGACCTGAACCATGCGCGTCTGCCAATTCCGCCACTTCGGCACGGGACACTCGCTCAGCGCAATTTGCTGAACGGGCAGCAACTTTGAGTCTCGCAAATGCTGCACCCTGTGTCAAATGCGTTTGAACTGCGCGGTGTTTCCTCATTGCGGGCGTCACAGGCAAACATCCCGCCGCGGATTGCTTGTGCTGAAAGCGAAGCCTGAAGGAGGGATGTTTGCCGCAAACGCGCAGTTGCGAGAACGCTATCGAAGCGCGCTTACACCAGCTTGGCGTCGAGCACGATCTCTGTGTTGTTGGCGAAGAGCTTTGAGATGGGGCAGCCGGCTTTGGCGTTCGCTGCAGCCTTGTCGAAGACTTCCTTGGTTGCGCCGGGAACGTTGGCAGTGGTGGTCAGGGTAATCTTTGTAATAGAGAAGCCTTCGCCCACCTTGGCCAGCGTGACAGCCGCATGAGTCTCGATCTTCGTGGGCGTGAGGCCCGAGCCGCCCAGCTGTGCGCCCAGCGCCATCGAGTAGCAGCTCGCATGCGCCGCTGCGATCAGCTCTTCAGGGGTAGTGCCGCTGGTGGCGCCTTCAAACCGCGTAGCAAACGAATAGTTCGCATTGTTCAGCACGCCCGTCGCAGTGGAGATCGTGCCCTTGCCCTCTTTCAGTGAACCTGTCCAAACCGCACTTGCTTTGCTTGCCATGTTCCCTCCTTCGGGGATTCGAAGATCCTCTGGTTCAAAAATCGTGGTTGCCAGGGGTAAATTGCACAGAGAAGCTGGAGTCGCTTCCCCGTGTTATTGATGCATCGGGCACCTGCCTGGTTTTGGCACGGCAGAACGCCTCCTCTCCATGCTAATCTGTCGACCATGCTGCTGCAGAGACCGCAGGCCCTCAATTCAGATTTTCATGCGGATTTCTCATATGATGAGGTGGCGTGCGCCGATCTTCAGCCAGTGGACCATCACTGCCAGGTATGTCCCACCTGCGGCCACCGGCTTATCGGACATCGCTGCAAGCTGATCTGCATGCACTGCGGCTACTACATGAGCTGCGCGGACTACTACTAGAGCGGTTCCACAGTTGATGTGCCCTTGCCGAAGCCGCGGAAGGTGGCATTTTCTTGAGGGAAATGCCACTTTGCAGCAGTGGCTTCGGGATATAGCAACTGTGAAACCGCTGTAAGTGCACTTCGCGTGCAAAACTCTGACTCTCTGAGCCGCCCCGGAATCGCGGCTATCAATTCTGCGCTGCGCCGTCCTCACTGGCCTTCCGCGCCTTTTCAAACTCATCTCCCGGCTGCCACTCGATTGGCTTCGCCTGCCCGCTGGCCAGCCAGCCCAGTACAAAACCGAAGCGCGCCAGCTTGACGTTGCCGCGGAAGTCCCAGTCAGCGCGGTACTCGTCCGACGGCTGGTGGTAGTGGTTCGCCACGTAGTCTTCCATCTGTGCGCGGCCCCACGCTTCATCGTGGCCCTCAAAAAGGTCGCCCTGGTCCACGGAAAACGCTGGAATGCCCACGCGCGCCAATGAGAAATGATCGGAGCGGTAGTAGTGTCCTGCGCCCGGTGTAGGATCAGGCTCGAGCGCCAGATCGAAGGCCTTCGCTACGCGTTCCACCGTAGGCCAGAAATCGATGCGCTCGGCGCCACCCAGGCTCACAGAACGCGGAATGCCGATCGGCAGCAGCATGTCGTAGTTCAAATCCAGCGTAATCTTTCCGGCCGGCACCGGCGGATGCATGCCGAGATACTGCGAGCCAAGCAGCCCCTGTTCTTCTGCAGTTACAGCAGCAAAGTACATATCGTGCGGCGGCCGCTCAGTGGATTGCGCAAAGGCCCGCGCCATCTCCAGCAGAATGCCGCAGCCGGTCCCGTTGTCAGCAGCACCGTTGTAGATGTTGTCGCCCTTCGCATCGGGATCAATGCCCAGATGATCGTAGTGCGCAGTGTAAAGAACGGCATTGCCACTACCGCCAGCCCCGTGCACGCGGCCCACCACGTTGGCGCTCACATAACGCCGCACGCGGCTTTCAATATGAGCACGTAATCTGACCGGAAGTTCAAAGGCATGGAATGCTCCAGGCTTGCCCGCTGCGTCGATGGCCTGGTCGAGATCGCCTTGCCCCGCCATCGTGAACAGCTTCTGCGCCACGTCGTGCTGGATCCACGC
>JASHVE010000460.1 GCA_030039675.1 Acidobacteriaceae bacterium
AACAATCTCGGGAGGAATCGCGGGCACGGCATCGTAGTCGTACTGGCCCAGCGCGCAGAGATACATCTTCGTAAACGTGTTGCACGCCACTACACCGCCGTGCGCGAGAATCCACTCGCGGCAGAGCGCGAGACGCGGATCATCGGCACTGATACCCATCAGCTTGGCTGAAAAATAGCACTTGACAGAGAGCGAGATGTTGCCGGGACCACCGGGGTAGATGCTCCAGCTTCCGTCCTCATTCTGGTAGCGCATCATCTCGGTCAGGGCGCGCTGCAGTCGCCCGGGATCGCCCGATTCGAGAAGCGCGTGCAGAAAGATGTAATCCGCCTCGAGCATGGAGTCTGCTTCGAGTTCGCCGCACCAATAGCCGTCCGGATGCTGCCGCGAGAGCACGTAGTCGCGAGCTTTGCCGATCGACGCGTCAACGTCGGCCAGATCTGCATCGATGCGGCCAAATCGGGGGCGGCCCGGCTCGAGCTCGGCGGATTGAATCTTTGCTTGTTGTAAGCTCATGCGGTCTGCAACGTCTCAAGTCCTGTCCGGATCGTCACAAAAACGCCTCGATTCCGGCTGATGGGCGCGCCCGGTTGCCGCGCGCCTCGTTCCTTGCTACTACCTGATCAGAATTTCCGTCACCGTAGAGCGATGGGCTCAGCCCCATTCGCGCCGCCGATCGCCTGCACAATCTCCGGCGGCAGGCCGAAGCGCACATTTTCTGGCATCACTTCTACTTCTTCGACGCGTGAAAAACCGTTTTGACGCAGATAATTCACCACGTCCTCCACCAGAACCTCCGGCGCCGAAGCACCAGCCGTCACAGCCACGTTGGTCACGCCCTCCAGCCACTTGGGATTGATGGCTTCAGAGTTATCGATGAGATAGCCAATCGTGCCCAGGTTGCGCGAAACCTCAACCAGCCGGTTCGAGTTCGAACTGTTCGTCGATCCCACCACGAGCACCAGGTTGGCGTTGTGCGCTACATTGCGCACGGCCACCTGGCGGTTCTCCGTGGCGTAGCAGATGTCCTGGGAGTGCGGCCCAACGATGTTGGGGAACTTGACCTTCAAAGCGTGGATGATGTCGCGTGCTTCATCGAGCGAGAGAGTGGTCTGCGTCAGATAGGCCACGCGGTTCGGATCGGGAACCTTGAGTGCTTCCACTTCGGCCACGTTCGACACCACCTGCGTCACATCCGGCGCTTCGCCGAGGGTGCCTTCGATCTCGTCGTGGTCGCGATGGCCGATCAGCACCAGCGAATACCCCTGCCTGGCGAATTTGACGGCTTCGATGTGCACCTTGGTTACCAGCGGGCAGGTCGCGTCGATCACCTTGAGATTGCGCTTTTTGCTCATCTCGCGCACAGCAGGTGAGACACCGTGGGCCGAGTAAATGACGCGCTCGCCATCCGGAACCTCTTCGATCTCATGAACAAAAATCGCGCCTTTTTCCGCCAACTCATTCACCACATAGCGGTTATGCACGATCTCCCGGCGCACGTAGATGGGCGCACCGAAGGTCTCCAGCGCGATATTGACGATATCGATGGCGCGCACAACCCCGGCGCAGAAGCCCCGCGGCTTGAGCAGTAACACCCTCTTCTGTGTGGGAGAAGTCTTGACGACGCTTTGATTTGCAATGGGTTCGAGGACGGTCGTGGTCACATCATTCAGTATACCAACGGGCGGGTTTTCGTAACACCGGAGATTTCCCCAGGTAGCGGGATTGCCACCCGCCTTCCGTCGGCCTGGGGTTAGTTCTGCGCCCGGGCAAGCCAGCCCTTCAGATACTGCGCGTCGGCGGGATTGGCCGCAACGATCGCCTGGTAGTGGGCCACACGGGCGGCGATGAACGCCTGCACCAATGCCGCCTGGTCAGCCGCGTTGGCGGCGGCAATCGTATGCGGACCCCACCCGCCATCTACCGTCAGATTGCCGCCCAGGGCATTCACCGCCTGTTGCAGCGTCTTTACCGCGGTTCCCGAGCCGCCGTTGACCGAAAAGTCGAAGACCCGCTTGGCAACCTCGTCGGAAACGAGCTGCGCAAACCAGTCGTTCCAGTAGTGGGCCTGGTAAAAGGCCTGCACTGCGTCGAGGCGCGAGCTTTGCGGCAGCGCCGAGATGTTTGCGAAGTCCGCCGGCCAAAGGCCGGAGTTGATGCCGCTGATGGCGTAGCACGGCCCGGTGCAGCCGGCCGGTGTCGAGTCGGGAACCACCGCGCAGGCCATCTGCGAGTCCTCTGAGTTCATGGCCCATTGAAACGCTGTGCTGAAGTCCGCCATGGCGCTTCTCTCCTTTCGGGCACAAAGGATCAAGAAGGATTTTGCGAACCATCATAGCCCAATCACAGCAATTACTACGCATTCGAAAATGCGAGGGCCTTCTGCCTACGCGGGCTGCTTCACCAGCCCTGAAGGCGGCCGGTCCGCCGGCGCCGCGGCCCACTCCTGGTTGGGCTTGGCGCCCATCCAGAAGCGCAGCTCGCCGCCGGCCACAATATCTGCATGCGTAAACCAGGACCGCGTCAGTTCTCTGTCGTTCAGCTCCGCGCGTTGAATGTACATGTTGTCTGCCGAATTGTTCTCGGCCACGATCGTGAAAGGCTTGCCGCCCTTCGCAGCGCGGATCGCAACCCGGTTCACCAGCGGGCTGCCGATCACGTACACGCCGTTGGCCGCGTTCACCGGATAGAATCCCAGCGCCGCAAAGACAAACCAGCTCGACAGCTGCCCGCAATCGTCGTTGCCCGGAATCCCCGCCGGCGTGTTGTTATAGAGCGCCGCCACCTTGCGCACCCAGTGCTGCGTCTTCCAAGCCGCTCCCGCAAACGGGTAGAGATAGGCAATGTGGTTGCTCGGCTCGTTGCCTTGCGCATCCTGCCCGACCATGCCCGTAATATCCGGCCGTGAATTCACGACATAGGAGGGCGCGGTAAACAGCGCATCCATCTTGGCGATGAAGGCCGCGTCGCCGCCGTGCAGTTCGATCAACCCCTGTATGTCGTGCGGAACGCTCGTGCTCGCCTGCCAGGAGTCTGTCTCCACGTAGTCGTTGTACTCCTCATCGGGACGGAACGGGTCGCGCCACTTGCCGTCCGCCGTTTTGCCGCGCATGAAGCCGGTCGAAGCGTCGAAGACATTCCTATAGTTCCGGCCGAGCTTGTAGAACATCGCCGCGTCATCCTGCTTGCCCAGCAGTTCGGCCATCGCCCCTGCACACCAGTAATCGTAGGAAAGATCCAGCGTGCACGAGACCGAGCCGCCATGCTGCTCCATCGGAACGTAGCCATGCCGGCGAAACATCTCCTGCAGTTTTCCGTTGTCGCGCCACCTCTGCGCATCGTGCGCCGATGCGCCCGCCGGCGCCGTATCGCGCGCACCCAGCGCCGTCGCGCGAATCGCCGCATACGCCGCCTCCGCATCGAAATCGCGAAAGCCGCGCGCATACGCGTCCAGGATCATGCCGGCCGCATGAAATGCCGTCATGCTCCATGTCTCGAATCCCCACAACGGCCACATCGGCAGCGACTGCAGGCCAAGCTGCTCATAGTCTGCCAGCAGCGTGCGCACGATGTCGCGCGTCCGCTGCGGCTGCATCAGCATGATGAACGGAAACTCGCCGCGATAGATATCCCAGATCGACAGCGCGGTGTAATTCGTGAAACCGGGATCGGGATGATTCTGCCGGTCCTGCCCGCGATACGTACCATCCACATCGTTGAACGCCGCCGGAGCCACCAGCCCGTGATATGCACCGGTGTAGAACGTCTCAGTGAGCGCCTTGTCTGGAAGCTGCGCATCGAGGACCGCCAGCGCTTTGTTCCACGCCGCCTCAGCCCCGCGCGCCGTTGCATCGAAGTCCCAGTGCGGAAGTTCAGCCTCAAGATTTCTGCGCGCGCCCTCGACACTCGTCGGCGAAACGCCCACGCGCACGACCAGCGGCTGCGCGCTCGGCGCATGCGTGAAGATTGCCTTGATCAGCTTGCCCGTCCGCTCGTCGCCTGCGGCCGCAGGGCCGTCTATCGTATCCACCTGCGTCTCCGCGGATGTGAACGGCTGCGAAAACTCGAGAACGAAATAGACCTGCCGGTCCGCGGCCCATCCATGCGTCGCGCGCATGCCGCTGATGCGTGTGGCGCTCTCGATCTTCAGCTCGGCCTGATAAACCTGGTTGCCCAGCCCGTGCACCAGGTCCACAATCACGCCCCGCTTTGTCTGCGCCGGCAAATTCAGATAGGTATAACGGTGCATTCCGCAGCGCGTCGTCGCGGTCAGTTCCGCGCGCACATCGGGCGTCAGCAGGTGGACGCCGTAATAACCCGCGCGCATCGTTTCGCCATCGTGCGCGAAGAATGACCGATAGCCGGTGTCCCGTCCACCAAACACCCAGCCGGAATCCAGCCCGAGCGCCTCGCTCTGCATCTTCGCTTCCACATCAGGAATGCCGGCATCCCAGCTCCAGTTGCGGCCCTCCACCAAAGGCATCAGCAGGACGTCGCCCAAATCGATGCCGCCGGTGCCCTGCACGTGCGTATGACTGAAGCCCACGATCACGTTGTCGCGATGGTGATAGCCCGAACAGTGGTCCCACTGCTCGTAGGTGCCACCGCCGTTCCATGGCGGACCCGGCAACCCGCTCGAATCGGGGCTGAGCTGCACCAGCCCGAAGGGCGCGACGGCTCCGGGAAACATGTGCCCGCGCCATCCGGTACCGATCTCTGGACGCACGTTTTTTGCAAACCCCGCAGTCTTCGCGGCATCGCCTTCGGCGACTGCTTCCCCGTCGGCGCCCATCCAGATTCCGGAAGGCAGAGCCGCGCCCGCCACGGCCGCGGCGCAGGCCTTTAGAAAGCCGCGCCGGGGCAGCTTAAACCATTGTGGATTCATCTCCAAGCCCCTGTTTCCCAAGCTAAGGCGATTATAGTTGCGGCCAGTGCGCCTCCCGCGGAAACCAGCTCTTCCCGCACGTACCATCCTGTGACCAAGAGAGCGCATCGTACTCGCATGCCCGCGCTGGGACTGGAGAATCCCAGGGACGGGGAGGAGAGATTATGGAGAAACCAAAGAAGTGCGAGAACCCTGCGTGTTCGTGTGTTGTCGCCGAAGGATCAAAGTATCGCAGCGCCCACTGCGAGAGCACTGCAGGACGCGCCGAAGTGGTGTGCACATGCGGACGCCCCGGATGTCAGGGCGAAGCGCTCTACGCCTAATCTCATTAGGCTTGTGAGCGAATGCAGGTTCCAGTGGATCGCCATCTATTGCAGGGGGCGATCTGCCGACAGCCAGCAACCGGTCTCTGGATCGTAAGGAAAAATTGGCCGCTCCGGACGCAGCCTTCTACTCGAAGGCGCACGGCTTGCCTCACGGCAGAACGCAAACGCAGCGAAGCCGGCTCCCGCGTTGAGGCTGAAGTCGGGGGCGGGCCACGAGGGCGTACTGATGCGCCAAACAGACAAACCCCGGGCGCGTATCCTTGACGATTCGCGCCCTGGAATCTGTTGATGACGTCTGTTGAATTGTCTGACTGTCGGGAAAGAATTAGTGCCGGTTGGCCGCCATGGCCGCCTGCTTAATCTCGCGATTGGCCTGATCGAGCAGTTCCTTCGCATGCGCGGCATGGCCGTCCATATCGAATTCATTGGCGCGCTGCGCATCGCTGATCTTCGCATAAGCCTGATCGATCAGGTGTTGCGCGGCAGCGAGATTGGGATGATGCTTCCAGCCCACATCCTGTCCCACAAGGAAACCGCTGGTAAGGAGCCCTAGGCCCAGAACGGAGCCGACAACGATATTGCGTGCTTTCATCGGAAAACCCTCCGCAGCAAAAATACAGAGGCCCGAGAGCCCGCGCAATGGAAATATTGTGTATTTTTCCCTCTTTGAGCCTGACCGAAGTAATCTTCCTTCAGCCGAGTCATTCTGCAGCGCAGCGAAAATCGGCCTGAATTCTGCACCTTACGCCGCCCGTAACTTCAAAGATGCTTCGCACCTGCAAAATTCGCAGCGTAGCCATTGATCCAGCGGCGCTGCTCCTCAGTTTCCGGAACCGGAACACCACGCGCGGCGCTCAATGCAGCCTCTGCATCTCCGGGAGAAAATCCTTGTGAGATAAGCAAGCAGGATGCCAGCAATCCCGTGCGGCCAATTCCCTGCCGGCAATGAACAGCTACATTCTTTCCCTCCGAGAGAAGACTGTTCACACGCCCCACCGTGGCACGAACACCGTCTTCCCCATCAGGTACGCCTCGATCCTCGATAGGCAGGGAGACAAACTCCAAACCCTTTGCCAGTGCCTCCTCCTTCTCTTCGGACAGCCCTAGATCGCGCTCCTCATCAGGCATCAGCAGAGACACCACTGCATTCACTCCAGCCTCGCGCCACGCAGCGAGCTCATCTTCGAGCCAGTCCCCACCCCTAGGCCGCGCTGCGAGCGCCAGCCTGCCCGGCCAGGGACCATTCACCCAATGAAGCTCAGTCCATATCGTCACGGCGTCTCCTTGAATCGGATCTCGCGCGGCAGTACATCAACATTCACCTTGCGCTTCCGGAGTATATGGATCCGATGATTGCCATCCAGAATCGTTCCATCTGGACTCACCTTCAGACAGTGCTGCTGGCCGGGAAGAAGCGAAACCTTCAGCACATCCGTAGAAAGACGATCCAATTGTGAGCTTAACTTGACTCAATGAGTCATTCGGATGGAGCGGCTTCAGCGGCGGATATTTCATTGAGCGCGTTCATCATACGAATCGCTGCATTTGGGGTCAAGCTGCTGCGGAGAGGACCCCGCTGAAAAGGCACCAGTCAACCTGTGGATTACAGGTACAGAACGTACGATCAGCTTACCCGTAAAATTAATGCAGCCATGCCCGAATTCACCCACCTGCATCTGCACACTGAGTACTCTCTCCTCGACGGCGCCTGCGACGTGAAGAAGCTCGTCGACCGCGTCGCCTCGCTGGGCCAGAAGTCTGTCGCCATGACCGACCACGGCAACATCTACGGAGCAGTACACTTCTTCGATGCGGCGAAACAAAAAGGCATCAAGCCCATCCTGGGCTGCGAACTCTACGTGTGCAAGGCCGAGGATCATCGCGCCGAAACACCCAACGACCAGTACAACCACCTGCTGGTGCTGGCGGAAAACGAGGAGGGTTACCGCAACCTGATTCGGCTCACGTCAGAGGCTTCGCTGCACGGCTTCTATCGCAAGCCGCGCGTGAGCAAGAAGTATCTGGCAGAAAATGCGAAGGGACTGATCGGCTTCTCAGGCTGTTTGAGCGGCGAGCTTTGCGAGTTTCTCATGGCCGGCAACTATGACAACGCCGTTGCCTCCGCGCTGCAGTACCAGGACATCTTCGGCAAAGGCAACTTCTATCTTGAAGTGCAGGACCAGGGCCTTGAACAGGAGAAACAAATCCATGCCGACCTGTTCCGGCTGGAGCGCGAGCTGGGCATTCCGCTCGTGGCTACGAACGACTCGCACTACCTGTGCGGCGACGACTCGCACGCGCACGAAGTGATGCTCTGCGTGCAGACCGGCGCGAAGATCCACGACGCGAACCGCTTCAAGTTTGACTCCGATCAGTTTTTCGTCAAGAGCGCCGACCAAATGGCGCGGCTGTTTCCGGACTCACCCGGCGTGCTCTCGCGCACCATGGAGATCGCGGAGCGCTGCAACCTGAAACTGGCTCAGGTCGACAATCCCTTCCCGGAGTTCGCTGTTCCGCCCGGCCACACCATCGACAGCTACTTTGAAGAGGTTTGCCGCGAAGGCCTCAAGAAGCGCCTTGACACGGCCGTCCGCCAGCTCGAACTGCGCGGCATCCGCCGCTCGACACCTGAAGAGTACGAGGCCCGGCTCCGCTACGAGATCGATGTCATCAAGCAGATGAAGTACTCGGGATACTTTCTGATCGTTTGGGATTTCATCAAGTACGCGCGCGACAACGGAATTCCCGTCGGTCCGGGACGCGGCTCCGCAACCGGATCGCTCGTGGCCTACGTCATGGAGATCACCAATATCGATCCGCTGCAAAACGTGCTGCTCTTCGAGCGCTTCCTCAATCCCGAGCGCGTCACCATGCCCGATATCGACGTGGACTTCTGCATGAATCGC
>JASHVE010000461.1 GCA_030039675.1 Acidobacteriaceae bacterium
GCCTGTTCGGCCTCCACTTCGGTTTGCAGAATGTCGGGCGCGTCGGCCTGCCCAACGTTGGCGAGCTGGTGCACGGTCGTCACCGCGTCGAGCGCGACGCCCAGCAGCCGCTTGCGCACGCCGACCTCCTCCTGCGCAGCCAGTGCCGCAAAGAATGCGCGTTGCACATCGGCATGGACGCGGCAGCTTTGCTCCGCTACGCCCAGCTGATCAGACCTGCTCTGCTGCTCGTACACATCGCGCCGCAGTCCCAGTTTGCCGCCGAGAACAATCGTCTGCTGAACGAAGCCGCCCTGTTCGCCTCCACCATACGAACCGCCGCGGATCTGCTCACCCTGATAACCCGCAGATGGATTCGGATAAAGCCCCGCCTGGCGCGCCTGGGCCTCTGATCGCTGAACCAGCGCCTGGGCCTCTTTCAGCGTCGGGTTGTTGGCGTCGGCAAGGCTCTCAAAATCAGTGAGCGTCTTCGCGGGCCGCGTGTCCACGTCGCGCAGCAACTCCGGCACGGGCAGACTCTCGCCCGTATGCTTGTCAGGATTTTCCGGTTCCTGGATCGTCAGAGTTGCGTGTGTGTCGGGAGTGTGAGTCAGCGGCTGCTGCGGTTGCGGGCAGCCCGGCATCGCCATGCCTTCCATACATTGGGTCGGGCTACTCTGGGGCTCTGGCTTCTGCTGTGTCTGTGCCGAATTTCTGGCACTGATGGCGGTAAATAACACCAGCGCGAGAATGGTATGTCTCATGATCTTCTCCTCGCGCTCAGGCGCGCTCTAGAAGTGCGGCGTAGGGATCGTTGGTTCGCTTGGCCTGCTTCATGCGCGCAATCACCGCGTCATATTGGCTGGGCTCTAGCACGCGAACGAACGTCATCATGCCCTGCATGAACCCGCTCCATCCTGCTTTGAGGCCAAAGTTCTCGGGCCGCTCCACGGCCTGGTCTATCGTCATCATCGGGCCCTCCATGTAAGCGTCCTGCGGAAAGTTCGGTACGTCATTCGCATCGGAAGCAATGCCGTCCATCCCCTGCAGCATGCCCATGCCCGTGTTCATGTCGCCGCCCGCCGGCATGCCCACGCCCCGCGTCATCGGGCCCACGTTCGACGACATCTGGTTCATCATGTGGTGGGGCAGGTGACAATGCAGCATCCAGTCGCCGGGATTGTTGGCGACGAACTCGATGGCCCGCGCCTGTGCCACGCCCACGAGAACAGTGTTGCCGGGCCACCATGCGCCTTCAGGAATCCGCCCACCCTCTGTGCCGGTCACGCAAAACGTGTGACCGTGCAGGTGCATCGGATGATGGTCCATTCCCAGGTTCACGAAGCGAATGCGCACCCGATCGCCCAACCTCACAATCAATGGAGTCGTTGCCGGGCCGGCTTTGCCGTTCAGCAGAAGCCAGTTGAACTCCATGTTCATGGTGTTCGGAACCGTGTTGCTGGGCAGAACCGCATATTCCTGCAAATGAATCAGGAAGTCTTTATCGCAGTGCGGGTGGTATGGCTCTTTGGGATGCATGATGAAGCCGCCCAGCATACCCGCCATCTCCTGCATTGCCATATGCGAGTGATAGAAGTAGGTGCCTTCCTGATGGATGTCGAATTCATAGACGAACCGTTCGCCGGGCTTCAACGGCGGCTGGCTGATGCCGGGCATTCCGTCGTTGGCGATTGTGTCTTCGAAGCCATGCCAGTGCATCGAGGTCGGTTCCGGAAGATGGTTTTCAAAAATCACGCGTACACGGTCGCCCTGGTTCACCTGAATGGTCGGCCCGGGAGCGCTGCCGTTATAGCCCCACAGATCGATCGACTTCATCGGGTGGATCTGCTGCCGCAGCACCTCAGCGGTAAGCCGGAAGACCTTGGTGCTTCCGTCCATGGTGAAGGGCAAATCGCCGACATCGGGAGTGATGACCGGTGCGTTGAAAGCGGGCGCGCGTTGGTCGCTGGAGCGAGAGCCGTGTGATCCAGTCCGGCTCGGTGACTCTGCCTGGGCTCGTGACCCGGCAAACATGCCGGCGCTCAATCCAAGCGCTTTTTGAAGAAAACTACGGCGGGTGCTCATGAGAACTCCTCGGTTGCAAAGGATGGATCCGCAAAGCGCGATGGCGACGCGTGTGTGGCGCAGAGCGGGAAAGTGTGTCGCGAGGAGATGAACTAGATGCGGAGAGACGAGCCTGGACGCAGATCGAGTGGGAGCCGCGTCTCTGGTCGATCAGGAGATCGGTGGAAGGAGGATGGATCTGTGTCGCCCGGAGTTGCAGCTCCAATCCACCGCGCTGCGAGCATCGGCACTGCAATGGCGCTGCGGGCCAATTCGTCTGTAGGCTTCTTCGCGATCGCCTGCAACTGGAGCTTGCAGATGGGAGCCCGGCAGTGACCAGAGCCGAGCGCGGAGTGTTTCCCTTGCTGCGACTCCATCAACATGCCGTGGCAATGGCTTGACCCGGTTTGTACACGTTGATTACATCCAGGGTTTTCCGATGACGATGCCATCAGGGCGCAGCGCAGTTCGCAATTGGCCGCGAGCGCCTGAACGCTTGCGAGCAGCAACAGAACCGAGACGCTGATGAGTTTCCTGAATATCATCTGCCTGGCGTGGCAAGAAAACGCAACCAACCTGGTTTGGATATAGCACATCGCCCTGAAACGCAGCAACACGCGGGGAAGAAAGCATTGTCGAATCGGCGCTAATCAGCACGCAAGAAGGGACGCTTCAGCAGCAACCGCAGCTCTCATTGCGCATCGCCTTGCGCCCCTCGAGGATCAATACCGGCAAAGCCGCCAGCGCGGCAACCGAATCAACCCAGCCGATGTGGAAGATCGCGTTGATGCCGAGCCCCGCCAGTGTAATTGCAGCAAGGTAGGCGCAAGTCGCGGACTGCACTGCGTCCGCGCTGAGAGCCCGGCTCCCCGTGGTTTGCGCGGCCTTCCGCTTGAACCA
>JASHVE010000031.1 GCA_030039675.1 Acidobacteriaceae bacterium
TGCTAGGAGGAATGGCGATCCTGGGGGTGGGAATCGCCGGCTCCATGATCGCGCCCGGGAAGCTGCATGCGGTTTCAGAAACTGCCTCGCAGACGACTCAAGAAGATTCGGCGGCACCACGCGGGAGGAGCAAGATCGTTGCTCCAGACGCCGCTACAGTGGTAGAGACATCCTACGCACCAATACGAGTTTCTTGCGGTGGTCCCCTCTGGACTCGATAAGCGCCAAGTCGCTGAGTCGCTTATCGAGGCTGGGTTACGACGGGATGTAGCTCGACGTCCGTTAGGAGCCGCTGTCCGTTAGCCAATTCGATACTGGCCACCGTCAACGACAATCGCCTGCCCGGTAATAAAGGCCGCATCGTCTGTGGTTAGAAACAGGACTGCGCCCGTAACATCTCCGGGTTCTCCCAACCGCTTGATCGCCTGCTGGCTCCAGGTGTCCTGCTTTTGCTCGTCCGATTGGGGCGCGATTGCCAGCGTGTTGGTGAGGCCGGGCAGAACTGAATTGGCTGTAATGCCGTCGTTTGCAACGTCGTTCGCCAAGCCTCTCATGAACCCGATGATCCCCATCTTTGTGGCGATGTAGTGGCTCATGCCGGGTATCGCCAGACCAACCATGTTCGACGAAATGCCGACAAACCGGCCCCACTTCTTCTTCCTCATCGCCGGCAAGAAGTATTTGACGCTCAAGAAGTGTGAGTCCAGGTTTGTGGCCATCGTCTTTCGCCAGGTCTGCAGATCTAGCTCGTCGATAGAGCGATTAGGAAAATAGCCCGCGTTGTTCACAACGATATCGACATCGCCAATCTCTCGGCTCTTGAGAAAGACCGATCGCCAATCCTCTTCCTTCGTTACATCAAGTTGAAGCGCATACGCCGCTGGACCGATCCGGCGCACGGTTTCGTGCGGAGGTTGAAGGTCGGTCGCAATCACCTGGGCGTTTCGGTCTGCCAAAGCCAATGCAATCGCCTGGCCGATTCCTTGGCCGGCACCGGTGACCAGAGCCACTCGCCCCGTGTGGGTTCCTGTGGGAGTTTTCATTTGCACCTCCTCTCAAATCGCTCGGTTAAGGAACCAGAACGAGTTTACCAGTCGTCTTGCGTTCCTCGAACGCAATGTGGGCAATGCGGGCGTCGGCTAATGGGTACTTCGAGACCTCAACTTTGAGGCTTCCGTCAATCAGAGATTTGAAGAGCTCCTGGAGTGCGTGCGGTACAAGTTGCAAATTGGCCCCGAGATTGAACCCTGAGAGAGACAGATTCTTTCCAATCAATCCCGAGAGCTCCCCGGCAGGGAGCGCATTCTGCTTGCCTGCGCGAATTCCGTAGACGATCCATCGTCCGAACTGACTCAGCAGCGGGAAAGCCTCGCTTGCCAGGTCGCCGATAGAGTCGAGAAATACCTGCACACCTTGCGATCCAGTCACTTCAGAAGCATTGGCGGCCCAGCCGGCCTTGCCATAGTCAATTACATGGTCGGCGCCCAGGCTTTTCACCAAATGGAACTTCGATTCGGACGCGAGACCGATCACCTTCGCACCTCTGGCCTTCGCCAGCTGCACTGCGAGGCTTCCAACGCCGCCAGCGGCGGCTGTGATCAGGACCGCGTCGCCACTCTTCACCTGAGCCTGGTCAAGCACAAGGTACGCTGTCAGGCCCTGCACAAGCACCCCTGCGGCAAGCGCCGGATCAAGATGCTTCGGAAACGGGATTGCTGTCGCGGCGGGAGTCAACAAATGCGAGGCGTATCCTCCGCCCATGGCGGTGATCGCCGCAACGGTGTCGCCTGTTTTGAATCCTTCGACACCTTTTCCAACTTCCCTGACGACACCGGCAAATTCGAGCCCCGGCGTGAACGGCGCTTTCGGGATTGCAGGATAGAATCCCTTACGGGCCATCACGTCTGTGTAGTTGATTCCGGCAGCCTGCACCTCAACTAGCAGCATGCCTTCTCCCGGCTCAGGTGTTTGCTTCTCCTTTACCGCGAGAACCTCCGGTCCGCCGAACTGTGATGCTTCGACGTATTTCATGGTGTTGATCTCCTATGTGGAACAATGTTCATCTTGACCTGTCGAACTACGGCGCTTCTGGTGCAGCCTTCACTGGCAAGTGTTTTTCAGGTAAGGCACGGCCTGGCAGGAGTTCGGTTCCTTCTACTAAGCCAATTCAATGTGGTCCTTGCTCAGGGCAGCTTGTCGAAAAAGAGATAGACCGAAGCAATCCGACCGTTGCGAGCGACAATAAAATCGGTTCCCGCATAAGCTGCCGGTTTACCGGGGGCGCCGGATACCCATTGAACCCGCCCGGCATCACCTCGTTCCTCGGGAGGGGAAAGGGGTTGATATTCAAAATCCGGATGTGTTGCTTTTATCACTCCAGCAATACGATCGATCTCGGCGTCCGCACCCCCGAACGGCGTCGTCACCGCGAAGAGAGAGGTTGCTCCACCGAGCGCCTTCGTGATCGCCGCGGTGTCTTCGAGCGACGCCGCAACCAGCGTCGCACCGGCGTTCGCAAGCGCCTTCGCCTGGCTTGAGTTGGGGTCGCGTGTGAGGGCGCGGACCTTGTGCCCCCGCTCAAGGAGGCCCCGCGCGACGGCACCACCTTGTTTACCCGTGGATCCTGTGACGACGACCGTGAGCTCTTGTGCCATGTTTTGATTCCTTTCTCCTGCGGTCAGGCCCGCGGCTGCAAGCGCGACTGGAACAACCCGGCAAATGCCGGCCGCACATCGACGAATATCAAGGCCCAGAGCAGCGTCACGAAGAGGGCCATCGGAAGCCCGCTCGGGGCCATCAAGGCATGGAAGCTGAGAATATTGACGATCACCGGGGCAAGGACGGCGAGCGCGAGAGGCACGAAGCGATTGACCAGTAGAAGCACTGCCCCGACCACCTGAACCGCGAAGATCAGCGTCAGGTAATGTGAGACGTATAGAGCACCCATGAACTGTCCCGCTACTCCACTCGGAGGCGGCAACGGAATGAAGTGCAGGAAGCCATTCAGCCCGAAAACGAGGAAGATCGCACCCGCCAGATAGCGGGCGACTGTGGAAGCGATTTTCATATCAGGGTCTCCTTTGAACCGCAAACATTGACGTCAAATATATTGACGTCAATACAACTGATGATCTATTCTTTTGAAGGATTCAGGTTTTTATGGCCCAAACGACCCAGAAGGCGGATCACGTGTGGCTGGTCATGATCAAGGCGATGCGCGCCCTTACCCGGTATGGCGAGGCTGCTATCGAAGATACCGGGCTCGGTGAATCGGATTTCCGCGTGCTGGAGGTTCTGCTGCATAAGGGGCCGTTGCCGGTCAATACGATTGGCCCCATCGTCGGTCTGACCCCGGGGTCGATCAGCGTCGCGGTGGATCGGCTTGTCGAGAAAAGCCTGGTCAGCCGCGTCGAGAGCGACGAAGACCGGCGCGTCCGGATCGTCGCCCTCACCGCAAGAGGCAGGAACCTGATTGTTCCGGCCTTTCGCAGGCATTCCGAGCAGATGAGAAGAGTGTTCTCCGACCTAAGCCCGCAGGAACTTTGTGACCTTGAAACGACGCTTAAGAAAATCGGTAAGCGCGCCGCTGCGCTGCTGGATCAGAGTTGAATCACACAAGAGAGTTGTCGCCAATGCGAGCGCTCGATTGGCAGTACTACAGCGGTTTCACAGTTGCTATATCCCGAAGCCACTGCTGCAAAGCGGCATTTTCCTCAAGAAAATGCCCCCTTCCGCGGCTTCGGCAAGGGCACATCAACTGTGGAACCGCTCTAGATGCTCTGTTCTCGAAGCCACGCTGAAACCTCGATCAGCAGGTAGTCAATCAGGCTTCGTACCGACGGCAGCATTCCCCGCGGCGTCGGGTAAACCAGGTGAATAATATTCTTCGCCCCAGCCCAACTCGGCAGCACCCTCTCAACAAGCCCCTCTTTTAAGGGTGCAGAGATCACTTGTTCCGGAAGCAATGCTATGCCGATGCCGTGTATCGCTGCTTGAAGTCTCGTGCGTAGATCGCTGGTCACGAGCCTTGGCTTCAACGTGATCTGTTGAACCCCATTGCAGGTATCTGTCAGATCCCAGCGCGCCCCACCCTCGAACGCGTCGTCAGTGCTCGCAACCGTGTCGAAACTTGTCAGGTCGGCCGGACGCTCCGGACGGCCGAATTGGTCGAGAAAAGCGGGGCTGACCACCAGCACCCGCTGGGAATGGCCAAGAGTCTTCGCAACCAGCCCCGCCACGTCCTCAATCACGGGTTTTGCCCGAATCGCAATATCAAAGCGTTCCTCAATCACGTTCACCGTCCGGTCTGTCGCCTCGACGTAGACAAGAACCTTTGGATTCGTCTTCATATAGTCAGGCAGCACATGCGCCAGACACCTTTGCGCCAGCAGTACCGGGCTGCTCAGCCGAACAAGTCCCGCGGGTTCCCGGCGCAATTGCGCCACGCTGTCGTAGGCCTCCTGCGCTTCTTCGACAGTCGCGACACACCGCTCAAAGAAGCGCTGCCCTGCTTCGGTGAGAGCCAGAGCCCGAGTGGTTCGCTGGAGCAAGCGAACTCCCAGCCGTTTCTCGAGCGCAGCCACGCGGCGACTCAGGCGCGTTTTCTCGACTCCGATGGATCGTGCAGCGGCAGAGAACCCTCCGCACCGCACGACTGAGGCAAAGAAGTAGATGTCGTTTAGGTCTTCCATTGGCGATTGTTGCGTAGGCGCATCAATCTATCGTAATTGAGCCATCTAATCATCTGATCGGGGCTTTGTTATCGTCAATCGGAGACGACCGATAGCTATCTCAGCAATCGAAGGAGAATTGCATGACCAATCAGATCCGCCCTTATGAGCCCCTGACCGCCGCGAACGCGGCGCTCATCCTTGTCGATCATCAGGTAGGCCTCATGACGGGCGTCCGAGACTATTCGACGGGCGAGTTGAAACACAACGTGGTGGCCCTGGCCAAAGCAGCGAAGGCGTTGAAGCTGCCGATCGTTGTTACCACGACGGCGCGGGATAGCATGTGGGGTCCAACATTTCCCGAGCTCGTAGAAGCGCTGCCGGGAATCGAGATTATCGACCGTTCCTCGGTCAATGCCTTCGACGACGCGCGAGTAGCTCGCGCCATTGAGGCGACGAACCGAAAAAAGCTGATCTTTGCCGGCATATCGCTCGAAGTCTGCGCAGCTTTTCCAGCGATGACGGCCGTGGGTCGAGGGCTCAACGCCTACGTGGCAGTTGACGCCTCCGGAACCTTCAGCGAGACCAAGCGTCAAGTTGGGCTCCTGCGCATGGTTCAGGCAGGCGTCATTGTCTCGGACTACGCAACCTTAATGGTGGAAATCCTCAAGGACAATGCGCGGCCGGAGGCCGGCGACGTCTACGGCGCCATGGACATGGGCTGGGCCACGCTCGTCGGCCAGGTCGCACAGGCCTACGGAAAGTAATCCAAGCGACCGCAAGGGATCGCAGAGCCGAAGCGCGTCTAAAGGGACTATCCACTAGATTTCTCGAGAAGCACTGGTGGATGAGCGCGTTCCGTTCGCAATTTCCACGAATCCGCCCGCTGGATGAAGAAATAGCACCTAGAAATCCGCCTGTGGGCGGGAGTTTTCCCCGCGGCGAAAAAGAAGATGCGCGTTAGAGCGGTTCCACAGTTGATGTGCCCTTGCCGAAGCCGCGGAAGGTGGCATTTTCTTGAGGAAAATGCCACTTTGCAGCAGTGGCTTCGGGATATAGCAACTGTGAAACCGCTGTAGCCTTTGTTCTCGTACGCGATGGCCTTGCAGAGTGTTTTGGCCGGTTCCCATCGGCCAGGTCGCGCCGGGAAAGACGGACGAACATTGGCTCGCGTCACGGCGTTGATCGATCGATTAGAGCAGTTCCCGAATTAACGTCGACTTTTTGAGCGCCGTGCAAGGTGGCCTTTTCTTGAGGAAAAGGCCACTTAAACATCTTCCTTCGGTAGACACAAATTCGGGAACTGCTATAGAGACTGCGAAGCCCTCATTGTGACTCTGGACCCAGAGGCATCTCCATGAAAACATCGGCGCGGCTATAGGGCATTGGCGGAAGCGTGTCAGGTTTCACATGGCGAAAGCCCACCGATTCATACAGGTGAACAGCATCCTTGAGCCGTGTATTGCTGCCGAGAAACAGAGAAC
>JASHVE010000462.1 GCA_030039675.1 Acidobacteriaceae bacterium
CCGGTATAACGTGCCATTTCTTCTCCTGACTTCGGATGACGGCCGGTTTACGGTCCTCCGGACTTTTGATCCTTTGGAGCTTCTTCCCGGCCCGTGATTCAGTTGTCAGTTCTTAGTTCAGAGTTCTCAGTTTCTTCTCGTCACGCGGGGTGACTGTGAACTGAGAACTATGAACTTCGAACTGCGTGCTACACGCGACGCCGCTTCGGTGGCCGGCAGCCGTTGTGCGGCACCGGCGTGACGTCGCGAATGGACTTCACCTCGATGCCCGCGGCCGCCAGCGCGCGAATCGCAGACTCGCGGCCCGATCCCGGACCGGCCACGCGCACATCCACGGTGCGAAGACCGTGATCGCGTGCCATGCTGGCGGCGTTCGAAGCCGCCTGCTGCGCCGCGAACGGCGTGCCCTTGCGCGAACCGCGGAAGCCGAGCGAACCCGAGCTCTTCCAGCTCAGCGTGTTGCCCATCTGATCCGTGATGGTCACGATGGTGTTGTTGAACGAGGCCTGAATGTGCGCAATGCCATAGGGCACATTCTTGCGCTCGCGCTTCTTGAACTTCTTGTTCTTGCCAGCTTTGCCGGCTGCACCCTTCTGCTCTGGTTTCGCCATTAGGTCTTCGCCGTCGCTTTCTTCTTGCCGGCAATCGTGCCCTTACGCGGGCCCTTGCGAGTGCGGGCGTTGGTGTGGGTGCGCTGGCCACGCACCGGCAGCGACCGGCGATGCCGGTTGCCGCGGTAGCTCTGGATGTCGATGAGGCGCTTGATGTGCATCGCGACGTCCTTGCGCAGATCGCCTTCGACATCACCCTCGTCTTCGATCACCTGGCGGATGTGGTTCACCTCTTCCTCGCTCAGGTCCTGGATCTTTTTGAAGGCATCAACGTTCGCCTTCCCCAGAATCTTGAGCGCGCGAGGCTGGCCAATCCCAAAAATGTAGGTCAGCGCGATTCTTGCCTGCTTGTTGCGGGGCAGATCGACGCCAGCAATACGTGCCATTGGATTTCCTCTGCTGCTTCTTAAGTTGTGTGCCTCCGGCCCACCGCCGGTTCGCACGGGTTATGCGGAATGAGCAGAATCAGAGTAACCGTGCCCTCGTCGGCTCCTTCCAGGGTGGCTTTGCCTTCGCGGGAAATCTACTCTGCTTCCGCTGATCTCCAGAGGTTCATCGCAAGCCTTGACTTCGGCTAACTAGCCTCTTGGCAGTTCACAGCTTCCAGTTCTCAGTAACTGAGAACTACGAACTTCCGCGGAGCTTCCGTCTTCTGCCAGGATCAAACTATCCCTGGCGCTGCTTGTGCTTTGCGTTCTCGCAGATCACACGCACCACACCGCGGCGCGTAATGACCTTGCACTTGGCGCAAATCTTCTTTACCGATGCCCGAACCTTCATTGCTGTCCCTCTTGAGCTGTCAGCTATCAGCTTTCAGCCCTCAGTTTCATCTTGCTACCGCATGCCGCATCGCTCAGCACGAATAAACTGAAAGCTGAGAGCTGACGGCTGATAGCTGTCTTACTTGTACCGGTACACAATCCGTCCGCGATTCAGGTCGTAAGGGCTCAACTCAACCGCAACGCGGTCGCCGGGAAGAATGCGGATGAAGTTCTTGCGCATTCTGCCCGAAACATGAGCGAGCACTTCATGGTTCGTTTCCAGCTTGACCTTAAACATGGCATTCGGCAGTGTCTCCACCACCGTCGCCATCACCTCAATCGCGTCTTCCTTCGACAAACTGTGTCCATTTCCGCGCGCTTCCGCGCTTCAACTCTTTGGACCGAGTATTTCGACTACTCAGTCAAGATCCTCGCGCCGCTGGCTGTTACCGCCACCGTGTGCTCGAAATGAGCACTCATGCTCCCATCCTTGGCGACGGCCGTCCAGCCATCCTCCAGCACCTGCACATCCGGGCGGCCGGCATTGACCATCGGCTCAATCGCCAGCACCATCCCGACCTTCAGCTTCATGCCGCGACCGGCTTCGCCAAAGTTCGGTACCTGCGGATCCTCGTGCATCGCAACGCCGATGCCGTGACCCACAAAATCACGCACCACCGAAAAACCGCCGCCTTCGACGACGCCCTGCACCGCCGCGCCCACATCGCCCAACGTCGCTCCGGGGCGAACCGCCGCGATCCCCGCCTTGAGCGACTCCTCGGTCACCTGCAGCAGTTTGGCGGCCTTCGGATCGATTGCACCTACCGGCACCGTAATGGCCGCGTCGCCGTAGTATCCGTCCACCACCACACCGCAATCCACCGAAACAATATCGCCTTCCTTCAGAACCCGTTTCGGCGAGGGGATCCCGTGCACCACCTCGCTGTTGACCGAGGTGCAAAGCACGCACGGATACCCGTGGTACCCCTTGAAAGCAGCCCTCACACCCAGCTCATTCAGCCGCGCCTCAGCCGCTCTTTCAAGATCGTAGGTGGTGGCGCCCGGCTTCACCTTGCTGCGCACCAACTCCAGCACTTCGCGGACCACCTTGCCCGCGCGGCGCATCTTCTCGATCTCCTGCGACGACTTCAATACAACGGCCATTCTTCAGTTCTCAGTTCGCAGTTCTCAGTTCGCAGACTTGGGTCTCGGTTCCAGCAACATTTCACTGCGAACTTTGAACTGACAACTGCAAACTGCCCTTCACGCACAAACCCGCCCTTCGGCTACCCTTGCAGGCGCAGCCGCTCAACGGCGGCAACAATTTCGGCAGCGATCACTTCGATCGGCCGGTCTCCATCTACTTCCGCGAATCGTCCCTGGTCCCGGTAGTGCTCCACGACAGGCGAGGTAAGAGCCGCATAAGCGCGCATGCGCTCCTTAAAAACCTCTTCCGTATCGTCGTCTCGCTGGATAAGCTCTGCACCCTCTACGTCGCAGAACCCTTCTTTCTTCGTTGGGTTTACGTAGATGTTGTAGATACTCTGACAGACAGGACAGATCCTGCGCCCGGTGATCCGGCGCAATAATTGATTATAGTTGACTTGGATGCTGACGGCAACCACGGGCAATGCGCCTACTTGGGCCGCCAGCCGGGCGTCCAGCCAGCAGGCTTGGACCAGCGTCCGCGGAAAACCGTCCAGGATGTAGCCGCGAACGGCATCCGGCTCGAGCAGCCTGGCAGCGACCATCTCGTTGACCAAGACATCGGGAACCAGCTCTCCGCGGCCGATGATCTCCTTGGCGGTGCGGCCCAGCGTGGTGCCGTCGGCCACATTGGCGCGTAACAGGTCTCCGGTGGAGATCTGGGGAATGCCCCACAGTTTCACCAGCTCCTTGGCCTGGGTTCCCTTGCCCACCCCGGGGGCACCCAATAAAAGGATTGGGCCGGGGAGCGTCTTGCGTTCCGCTTCCCGGCCCTGCTCAACTGCAGCCATAAGTGCAGACATTACCAGGTTTTCCTTCCGCGGATGCGACCGGAGCGCGGGGAAAAGCCGTCATAATGACGCATGATCAGCTGCGATTCGATCTGGTTGATCGTGTCCATGGCTACACCCACCACGATGAGCAGTGAAGTGCCGCCAAAGTAGAACGTGACCCCCATACCGTGAATCGCCCAGTTCGGCAGGTTCTCAAATACCCGGCCAATGAGCCAGATCTTGTCGAAGCGGATGCCGGAGATGAGGAAGGTCGGCACCAGCTGCACCAAAATCAGATAAAGCGCGCCCACCAGCGTAATGCGGGTGAGAATGTCGTTGATAAAGTCTGAGGTGCG
>JASHVE010000463.1 GCA_030039675.1 Acidobacteriaceae bacterium
TTCCTGGGTGTTTGGTCGTCAAACCGGAAATTGCTCCAAAGGCAATCCCTCAATCCTCCTCGCTAAGAGCAGTACCGGGCACCCGCGGGGGTAAAAAGCAACCGCAGATCTTTCGACTCCGCTGCGCTTCGCTCAAGAGGACAACGGCTTTGTTGTTCGCGATTGCTTTGTGGTTTCGGGGTTGCTTTGTGGTTCGGGGTTGTGATCGCATGCCGTCAGTCACCTTTCTGGACCATAACTCTGACCGGGACTCCGGCCGGGACTATGGCTCGGACTCCAACTCGGACTCGGGCTGCGACTCGAGCCAGGACTGCGGCCCGCGGCCGAATTAACTGCGATCCGGCGCACTTTGTCCCACCGGGCGCGGTGCTATACTCGCCGAGTTATGCAGGTGTTTGCCATTTTGCCCGCCGCGGGGCTGGGCACGCGGATGGCCGGGCCCCAACCCAAAGGCCCCAACGACCAAAATCCGACCTCAGGAGCCCCTCCGAAACAGTTTCTGGCGCTGGACGGCGTGCCCATTTTGATTCATTCGCTGCGCGCTTTTGCGGCAGTGAAGCGCGTCACGGCAATTTACGTGGCGGTGCGCAAAGCGGAGATGGACCGCGTGCAGGCGCAGATTATCGAATACGGGTTTGCGGGGAAGGTCTGCATGGTGGAAGGCGGGGACAACCGGCAGGAGTCGGTGGCCAACGCGCTGGCGGCGGTGCCGGCGAGCGACGAGGACGTTGTGCTGGTGCACGACGCGGTGCGGCCGCTGATTGACGCGGCTACCATTGAGCGGACGATTGATGCGGTGGTTGAAAATGGGGCGGCGATCGTCGGGCTGCCCGCCGTGGATACTATCAAGCAGGTGGAACGCACCGCCCACGGAGCGCTGATTACCTCGACGATCCCGAGGGAGTTTGTGGTGCTGGCTCAGACACCGCAGGGATTCCGCTACGGGCTGCTGCAGCGGGCCTTTGCGGAGGCTACGGCAGACGGCTTTGTGGGCACCGACGAGGCCTCCGTTGTGGAGCGCGCCGGACACCCGGTGGCCGTAGTGCACGGTTCTCAGGTTAATCTGAAGATAACCCAGCCGGGCGATCTGGAACTGGCCGAGTTTTACCTGCGCCAGCGGGGCCGGCGGGAGTGAATGATCTCCCACCCTTGGCGCAAGGAACAAAAAACGCGCCAAGGATGGGGCACCCCCTGAGGGACAGGCACGGAGCGATGGACACACGGATCGGCATAGGCTGGGACTCGCACGCGTTCAAACCGGGCGTGCCGCTGCGCATTGGCGGCCTGACGCTGGACCATCCGGAGGGGCTGGCCGGCCACTCCGACGGCGACGTACTGCTGCACGCCGTAACGGATGCGCTGCTGGGCGCAGTGGCGGCGGGCGACATCGGGAGTTTTTTTCCGCCGGGCGACCCGCGCTGGAAAAACGCCGACTCGGCCATCTTCCTGAACCTGGCCATCGAAGAGCTGCAGCATGCCGGCTACCGCATCGTGAATGTGGACACGACGCTGGTGCTGGCTGCGCCTAAGATTGCCCCCATAGCCGCCGAGATGCGCGCCCGCGTGGCGGAGCTGCTGTGCATCGGTATCGACCAGGTGAGCATCAAGGCCAAAACCCCTGAGGGGTTGGGCCTGGACCACGTAGCGCAGTGTCACGCGATTGCGCTGGTTGAGCGCGTACCGGAGCAGGAAGACCTGAAAAGCATGAGCGAAGTGGTCGAGAGCCAGCGGCAGCTGGAAGATGTGGTCGACGACCTGCTCGCCTCTGTGCACGGCGTGCAGAAGAAACGCACCGTGGCACCGGTGTACGACACGGAAGATATTACGTAAAGACAGTTCGCAGTTTTCAGTTCACAGTTCTTAGTTCACAGTTCTCAGTTCATAGTTCTTAGTTCACGGTTTCTTAGCCCTTAAATTGTTGCGGGCGGGGGCTTGCCCGGGTTCCCGGCGGCAGTTTTTGATTGCGGCGAGGCGCGTTTCGCAGTACCTTGGCTGCGAGCTTCCATCCTATCCAGGAGTGTTTTCCATGCATCTCGCTGCCCTGCTTGCGCAAATTCAGCCTGACCCGGTCATGATCCGGCACATCGTCATGGCGATGATGGCGATTCTTCCCGTCATCATCCTGCTGGCGATTGCCATCGTCATGGTGCCATGCTGGTTCATCCTCAAGAAAGCCGGCTTTTCGCCGTGGCTTTCGCTGCTGTGCATCTTTCCCTCGCTGGGCACGCTGATTGTGCTCTACGTGCTTGCGTTTGCGGAGTGGAAGACCAAGCCGGTGCCGCAGGCGCTTTATCCGCCGATGACGCCCACGGCCTGAGGAACAGCAGGGAGCCGATGCGATAGCATCGTGAGAGAAAGCAATTTGCACCGATGCCCGATTCGACTCCCTCTCCAGCAAAGACTCCGCGCGTTCGTTTTGCCCCTTCGCCTACCGGCTATCTGCACGTAGGGAGCGCCCGCACATTTATTTTCAATTGGCTCTATGCGCGGCACAACCAGGGAACCATGGTGCTGCGCCTGGACGATACGGATGTGGAGCGCAACACCGAGGCCAGCGTGCAGTCTATCTTTGAAGGGCTGCGATGGCTGGGGCTCGATTGGGATGAGGAGTACAAGCAGTCCGAACGGCTGGCCCTGCATCGGCAACAGGCTGAGACGATCTTCGCCAAGGGCCTTGCCTATCGCGACTTCACGCCGGCTCATGCGGGTGACGGCGAGCAATCTTCCGCGCAGGGCGCGTGGCTCTGCAACCCCGGGATGCGCGAGCTTTCGCGCGAGGAGAGCGACCGGCGGGCGGCTGCGGGCGAGCCGTTCGCGCTGCGTTACCGCGTGCCGCGCGGCGAGGGCCGGATGCTGCGATTTCACGACGGCGTTTATGGGGCGCAGTCCAAGGAAGCCGATGATGTAGAAGATTTCGCGTTGCTGCGGTCGGATGGGATGCCGACGTATCACCTCGCCTCGTGCGTGGACGATGCCGATCTGCGCATCAGTCACATCATTCGCGGACAGGATCACCTGACCAATACCTTCAAGCATCTGCTCATCTTTGAGGCGCTCGGCGCCCAGCTTCCGCAGTTCGCGCAT
>JASHVE010000464.1 GCA_030039675.1 Acidobacteriaceae bacterium
CTCCCGCCCAGCTCGCCACCCCCAACCTTCTTCGCTTCAGTAACCACGCCGTGCAGGGTCGCGCCGCGGGGAATCGCCAGCACGCCGCCAACGGTCACGTCGCGAATCACCGTAAACTGGATCGGCGTTCCCGCCGTAGCCCTCTTCGTATCCACTTCCTCGGCTGTTCGCACCTGCAGTATGGTTCCCGGAGGCACAGTCACAGGGCCTTTGGGCAGCTCATAGCCGTATGTCTGCGGCTGCTGAGGCTGTCCATACCCGTAGGCCGGCTGGCCCGGCGGCGGAGGCGGATAGTTCGGATAAGGCTGCCTGGCTGGCGGATAGGGAGACTGTTGCTGCGGGTAAGGCGCCTGGGACTGCTGCGGAGGGTAGGGTGCTGGCGCCTGCTGACTCTGATCCGGCGGAGGTGGCGCCTGTTGTGTCTGATCCGGCGGAGGCGGTGCCTGCTGGCTGTTGTCATTCATCGCCTGCGCATCGGCATCCGGGGCCGGCGTGGCATATTCGCCCGCGTCCTGCGCCGCCTCGGGGTTGCCGACCTTCAGGTTGTTGTTGACCTTGGTTACGCCATTCACATGCGAGACAATCGAGCCGGCGAGCTGCTTCGAGGCATCGCTCGATACCGTGCCCGAAAGCGTGACCTGGCCCTGAATCGTCGCGGCCGTGATCATGTCGTTCTTCAGAGCCTGTGAAGCGTCCAGCGCCTGCACCACATCCATCTCGATCTGTCCGTCTGTCCGCTGGCCTGACGCCGGGGCTGCGCCGTTGTCCTGCGCGATGGCCACCGCAGCACACAGCACAGCCAGTCCGGCCCATGCCGTTATCCGCCACACAACCGTCTTAAGCGATGGGCGATTCATTGTTCCGCTTCTCCTCTCACTCTGGCGGCTGCCCGCAGCCGGAGCGATCTAGCAAATATCTGGTTACCGCTCAATCTGTTTGACGCGCGGAACCACTCACAGGTGCAAACCCAGCCGAAGGGAAAAAGTTCTGCTTGCCTACACTGCATGGATTCAGGCCCAACGGGAACAGATCCTTAAAAAATAGAACAGGATCAAGCGCGTAGGCCTGCTCTTGGCAAACCCACGAAAGACCGCCCGGACTGGAGCCAATCTAGCAAAGATGCTCGCCCGCTTCCGACTCGATGGCTGAGATCAATGCCTTCAGTACCGCAACACGCTCAGTTGCAAGAGCTTTTGCCCGGATTAGACGCAATTGCTGGGGAAAGTGCTCCACCGCGTGCCGCAGCACCGGCAAAACAGAAGAAAAAGTGGAATAGCGGGTGTCGCGGCCGATCTTTACCAGCGCGCGCAAGGCTCCAATGGCGCCCAGTTGCTCCAGAATATCGGCGTCCCGCAAAAGAATCCCTTCAACTTGTGTGGGATTGTCGCGCACCTGATGCGTCCGGATCGCTTCTGCCACGCCCTCCAGCTTGGCGGCGGGAAATCCCCAGCCGGCCAGCAGCTCGCGCGTTTTGGCAATGGTGTAAGGCACGTGATTCCAGCGCGCCAGCTCAGCCGCATCCCTGGGTCTATGGCCCAGAAAGACGCCCAGATCGTGCATCCACGCGGCAGCAAACACAACATCGTCGTCGTATTGCATCCCTTCGCCAATCTGGCAGGCGAGGGCGTAGAGGCGCGGCTGATGGCCGAATTTATCCACCGGAAGAGCCTCCGCGCGGATGTAAGCGGCGACCGCATCGCGCCAGCTGACGGCGGTCATGGCGTTGTCTCTGGCCAGTTGGGCGTAATCTGGATCAGATCCAGCCCGCCCCGATCTTCCAGCACAAACTCCGGCGAAGCCGCCGGAACCCCCACGATGCCGCGCGTAGGTAGATCGACCGGGTCGAAACCCTCCCCGGAAAGCCGCCCCGCTCCGGCGGCGGCAAACAGCCACTCCAGCCCGCGCCTGCCGTTTGCGCCACGCAGGCTTTCGCTGGTGCGGGAGCCTTGCACTGGGATCTTTTCCACGCGAAAGTATTCGACGTCGACCAGCACTGTGCGGTCGCTGAGTTGCCGCGGCGCTACTTTACCGGCGCGGGTCGCGAGCTTCGTGGCTTCGAGCGATTTTTCCACGTGCAGCTCGCGCGGACGCCCGTAATCGAACATGCGGTAGGTGATGTCGCTATTCTGCTGCGTTTCAAGAATGATCGCGCCGGGCCAGATGGCGTGCACCGTTCCCGCATCCACAAAGATCACATCGCCCCGTTCCACCGGCAACAGCGCAAGGCTGGATTCCAGCGTGCCCGCGTGAATCTCTTCTCTTACCTGGTCCAGCGTGACTCCCGGCTTGAGCCCGACGGCTATCTTTGCATCCGGCTCGGCGGCCAGCGCATACCAGCACTCTGTTTTGCCGCGCGGTTGGCCATACTTCTGTGCCATCTTGTCGTCGGGATGCACCTGCACGCTGAGCTTCTCTTTCGCAAACAGCATTTTGATCAGCAGCGGTGACTCGGGCGACGGCGCCTGTGGCCCGAGCAGCGCATCATGAAACTCGCTGAACAGAGCCGCCAGTTTCGTGCCAGCGCGCGGCCCGGTCGCGATCAGACAGTCATCGCCCGTGAGCCACACCTCGCCGATCGGGTCACCGGCGGCGACGCGGTCATACCACGGGCGCAAATCGCGGAAACCCCACACGCGCGTGTCGAACCGCGGCTCAACACGAAATGGACCCAACTCTTGAACAGCCATGAAAAAATCCTTCAGAATCTCTCGTTTGAAGTCAGCCGTTTGCGGGCTTGCCTGCGGCGCCGCGCGGCTCATCCGCAATCTCACTCTAGCAGAGCAATGAAGCGGAACTAAATTCGGCAAGATGCTGTTCTCGTCTCATGCTAACCTCGACCTTACATGCCACGCCCACTGGTTCTGCTTGCTGGAGTGATGATTCTCTGCCTCGCCGCGCTGCCGTCGATGTGCCAGGAGCTTCAACCCAAAACCATCCAGTTCAAAGGTGCTCCCGAGTACAGTGACCAGGAGTTGATGGACGCATTGGGACTGAAGCCAGGCGCGTCGATGAGCTCCGCAGACTTGAACGGCTACGCCAAGCGGCTTATGGACAGCGGCGTCTTCGACATTGTCGGGTATAAATTCGATGGCGTCGATCTCGTCTTTACGTTGACTCCCGATCCGGCGCTGTACCCGGTGCGGCTGGAAAATCTCCCGCTGACGCCGGGCCCGGAGCTCGACGCCGCGCTGCACAAGCGCCTGCCGCTCTATCACGGCAAAGTGCCGTCAGAGGGCGGGCTTCTCGACGGTGTGCGTCAGGCATTGGAAGCGATGCTGGCGGCCGAGGGAGTCCACGCCACCGTTGCCGCGGTTCCTTATAGCAGCCCGAAGGAGCGCAGCAAAGTCACGGCGATGAGTTTTAAAATCGCCGCGCCTCCGGTGCGCCTGGGCGCCATTCGCGTCCAAGGCGCTTCGATGGCGCTGCTGCCCAGGCTCCAGGGGATCGTTGCCGGCATCGAGAATCCTCTTTTTGACTCGCAGAGCACTCCGGCTCATCTCGAGCAGAGCTTTGTGGACTTCTATCAGAACCAGGGGTTCGCGGCCGTCAAGGTGCACGCTGCGCGATCGGGGGCTCCCGTAACAACAACCGACGCCATTCTGGTTCCCTACCTGGTCACTGTTCAAGAGGGTCGTCCATACAAGATCGGCTCCATTCACATGCCGCCGGGCGCGCTGGTGAGCCAGGAGGAAGCTGACAAGATCGTCGCCTCTCCCGGTCAGCACACCATGGGCGAGGCGCTTGAAACGGTCTCGCTGCTCATCGACCAGCGCTACAAAGCCAAGGGCTACTTGGATCTGGTGGTAAGCCACACGCCCGCCTTCAACGATGCCGCGGGAACGGTCGACTACACGATCGACACCGTCCCCGGTCCCGTCTATCATCTCGCCAACGTCAAGTTCGACAACGTGAGTGACGAGCTGCGAAGCCGCCTGATGTACCAATGGCAGCTGATGCCCGGCGATTCCTTCAATCAGAGCTACCTTGACTCCTTCCTCGCGAATGCCGAAAAGCGCGACGCCGTGTTGCAGAGGGATCTCGCGGGAGCGCTCTCCAGGTATGAAATATCCGCCGATCCCGTCACGCACGACGTGAATGTGGTCTTTCGTGTGGAAAAGCCGTAGCCGCACGGCTATCCTCGTTTTCATGACCCAATTGTTGACCCACTCGCTCCTGTTTCAGCACATGTTTCAGTTGCCGCTTCCCATCCTCGAGAAGCTGCTGCGTCCGGTCATCGTCTACCTCGTTCTGGTGGTCCTGTTGCGCCTGTTCGGCAAGCGCGAGTTGGCCCAGCTCAACCCATTCGACTTGGTCGTGCTGCTGTCACTCTCGAACACGGTGCAGAACGCGATCATAGGCGACGACAACTCGGTGACCGGCGGCGTGATAGGCGCGTTCGGACTTCTGGCTATCAACTGGATGGTGGTGCGCCTGATCTACCGCTCGCCGGGTCTTACGCACCTGATGGAGGGCCAGTCAACGGTGCTCATTCGCGACGGCCAGATCGACCGGAAGGCGCTGGAGCGTGAATCGCTCACCCGCGAAGAACTGCTCTCGGTCATTCACCGCCAGGGATTCGAAGACTTCGACCAGGTATACCGATGCGAACTGGAGCCCAACGGCACCTTTTACGTGGAAGCCTTTGAGCCTTCAATCGCCGACAAACGCCACGCAGAACTGCTTGCGCGGTTGGATGTGCTGAGCCGGGAAGTTGCAACATTGCGCGCGGCCGGCCAGTGAAAGATCCTCTTCACCTGCAAGTTGATGCAGCCTGACATAGCACGAGTGGCGCCCGAAGGGCGCGTCCGCCTGTAACGGCCAGTTACTCCCACTCGATCGTTCCCGGCGGCTTTGAAGTAATGTCGTACACCACGCGGTTGATGCCGCGCACCTCATTCACGATACGATTCGAGATGCGCTTGAGCACTTCGGCCGGCAGTTGCGCCCAGTCGGCCGTCATGCCGTCTTCGGAGTAAACCGCGCGCACGCCGGCCGTGTAAGCGTAAGTCCGCTGATCGCCCATTACGCCCACGCTCATCACCGGCAGCAGCACAGCAAAACTCTGCCACACCTTCGAGTAGAGCCCCGCAGCTTTGATCTCCGCGACCACGATCTCGTCGGCCTCCTGCAGCAGCGCCACGCGCTCCGGCGTGACTTCACCGAGGATGCGCACCGCCAGACCGGGTCCCGGAAACGGCTGGCGGCCGAGAATCTCTTCGGGCATGCCGAGATCGCG
>JASHVE010000465.1 GCA_030039675.1 Acidobacteriaceae bacterium
ATCCTGACAGCGCACGCAAAGAGTGCATCGCTTTCAAGTTCTGCTTGCCATCTGTCAGGATTTACACTCGGCGCGCCCCTTCCCAACCCCGCCCGTCAGATATGCTACACTTCGCTGGGAAAACGCTTTCTCATATTCTTCAACCTCATGTTTCCTTCGCGTGGTACGCGGTGCTCTGTAAAATGCTGGAGACAATCCGTCCTCTTGTCCCGGCAGGGATTGATGCTTGACAAGCATATGAGTAAAGCAATTTACTTGGGTGCAAAGTCGTACACTTGATATTTGCTCCTCTAGGTGACGCACATGCTCGCATCGCTCCTCGCCTCGAAAGCTGCCGGTTCTCTCGGCTCGCTTCCGGCTGCTTTAGCTCTCGCCGCGGAGCCCCTCACCCGCCTCAGCTCGCTCGACGTTGCCGTCATCGCCATCTACTTCGTGATGGTCATCTGGATCGGCTTTTATTTGAAAGGCATGTCGAACACCAGCGAAGAGTTCTTCATGGCCGGCCGCGAGATGACCGCGTGGATCGCCGGCCTCAGCTTCGTTTCTGCGAATCTTGGCTCCCTGGAGCTGATGGGCTGGGCCGGCTCGGCGTATCAGTACGGCATTCTCGCCGCGCACTGGTATTGGGTAGGCGCCATTCCGGCCATGCTTTTTCTAGGCATGGTCATGATGCCGTTCTATTACGTCTGCAAGACGCACTCCGTCCCCGGCTATCTCAAGCTCCGATTCGGTGAAGGCGCACGCGTGGTGGCGGCTTTTTCGTTCGCGTTTATGACCGTGCTGATGAGCGGCGTGAACATGTTCGCGATGGCAGAGGTCATGAAGGTCGTGCTCGGCTGGAACCTGCACTTCTCCATCATCGTCTCCTCGCTGGCCGTGGCGCTTTACGTCGCACTGGGCGGCCTGCGCTCCGCAATCTTCAATGAAGTTCTGCAGTTCATGCTCATCTGGGGCGGCGCACTGCTGGTGCCCATTCTCGGGCTCGTTGAAACCGGCGGCTGGACCGGCTTGAAGGCGCGCATCGCGCAGGACATCGCCAACGGTTCGATCGCTCCCGGCGACTACACACACATGTGGCGCAGCATGGGCCACTTCGCCGACAATCCCATGGGCGTTCACTGGACGGGCATCGTCTTCGGCCTCGGCTTCGCCATCAGCTTCGGTTACTGGACTACAGATTTCCTCGTCGTCCAGCGCGTGCTCGCCGCCAACAGCCTGCGCTCTGCGCGCCTCGCACCGGTCATCGGCTCTTTCTTCAAGATGGCTGTGCCCTTCATCGTGATCCTCCCCGGTCTGCTCGGTCTGGTCGTGCTGCACAACCCCAACGGAAGCCTCATGCACCTTGTTGGCGAGAATGTTGTGGCAGCCAATCCAGGCGCGGGCCTGCACAGCTACAACGAAGTGCTGCCTCTCATGATGGTGCGCTATCTTGGCCCCGGGCTTCTCGGCCTCGGCATCACTGCGCTGGTCGCCGGTTTCATGAGCGGGATGGCCGGCAATGTCAGTGCCTTCTCGGCCGTGTGGACCTACGACATCTATCAGCCGCTCATCGTCAAGAACGCACCGGATGAACATTACGTAGCCGTTGGCCGCTGGGCCACGATTCTCGGCGTCATCGTCTCCATCGGCACCGCGTATCTTGTCATGAACGCCAAGGGCATCATGGACTACGTCCAGGCGCTGTTCAGCTTCTTTATCGCGCCGCTGCTCGGAGCGGTGCTGATGGGCATGTTCTGGAAGCGCGCTACCCGCGCCGGCGGCTTCTGGGGCCTGCTCATCGGCACGCTGACTTCGATTGGCCTGTGGGCCTGGGTCTATGTCGATCCGTCCGCGCTGCGTTACGTCGCGCTCTCGGCAGATGCAAAAACGATGGCCGAAAACATGTACCGTGCTTTGTGGTCGGTCATTGTCACCTTCATCGTTGTCTTCGTGGTGAGCCTTTTCAGCCAACCGCGCCCCGTGGCGGAGCTCGACGGTCTGGTTTATGGCGCAACGAAACTGCCTGAAGAAGAACCTGTCCCGTTCTATCAAAACGAATGGTTCTGGACCGCGGTCGCCATTGTGGCCTTCTTCGCCATCAACATTTACTTCTGGTAAGGAGAACGAGAGATGCATTCTTCTGGAATCTCGATCTGGTTCTTCATCGGCGTTCTTCTCAGCGTGTACGGAGCGCTTATTCTGGGTTATGGATTGTTTGAGCTGGCCACGCATCAATCCGCCAACGTAATGCTGGCCAACCTGCATGCGCCTGTCTGGTGGGGCGGATTGCTTTTGGCGCTGGGCTTGTTTTACGGGATTCGTTTTCGTCCCGGCCACAACAATTGACACGAGTGCGCAGACATCGAGGAGCATGGAATCATGGCAACAGAACGAACGATGACATACGGAATCATAGTAGGCAATCGCGGCTTTTTCCCGGATCATTTAGCAAAAACCGGCCGCGAAGAGATGATCGCGGCTGTGGAAGCAGCGGGCGATAAAGCAGTTGTACTCGACCCCGAAGACTCAAAGCACGGCGCGGTGGAAACCTATGCAGAGGCTGCGCGCTGCGCCGAGCTTTTCAAGAAGCACGCCGAAGCGATCGACGGCGTCATCGTCACGCTGCCCAACTTCGGCGACGAGCGCGGTGTGGCCGACGCGCTTCGTCTGTCCGGCCTCAAGGTTCCCGTGCTCATGCAGGCCACGCCGGACCGTTCCGACGCGATGACCATCGCTACGCGACGTGACAGCTTCTGCGGCAAAATGAGCGCCTGCAATAACCTCATGCAGTACGGCATCCCGTACTCGCTGACCACGCTGCACACCGAAAGCCCCGCATCGGCAGAATTCAAAGCCGACCTTGAGTGGTTCGGCCAGGTCTGCCGCATCGTCAAGGGTCTGAAGAATTTGCGCATCGGCTCCATTGGCGCGCGCCCCGCGGCCTTCAACACCGTGCGTTACTCCGAACGCATCCTCGAAACACACGGCATCTCCGTCGAGCCCATCGATCTCTCGGAAATTTTCGGCCGCATCAATCGCATGAAAGACGGCGATGACGCAGCCCAGGCCAAGCTCGCCGCGATCAAGAGCTACGTCAGCACTGCCGGCATTCCCGAGGAGTCGCTGATGAAGATGGCGAAGCTCGGCGCCGTCGTAGACGGCTGGATGAAAGAGAAAGCCGTGACCATCAGCGCCGTGCAGTGCTGGACATCGATGGAAGAGTACTTCGGCGTCGTACCCTGCACCATCATGAGCATGATGAGCAACAGCCTCATCCCCTCCGCTTGCGAGGTCGATGTGCCCGGCGTGCTGAGCATGTATGTGCTCGCTCTCGCCAGCCAGACGCCCAGCGCCCTGCTCGACTGGAACAACAACTACGGAAGCGACCCCAACAAGTGCGTCTGCTTCCACTGCTCCAACCTGCCCAAGCATTTCTTCGCCGACGTCAAGATGGATTACCAGGAGATTATCGCCGGCACCGTCGGCAAGCTGAACACCTTCGGCACCTGCGTCGGCCGCGTTAAAGCAGGCGCAATGAGTTTTGCGCGCTATTCAACCGACGATCGCAGCGGCGTCATCCGCGGCTATGCCGGCGCCGGCCAGTTCACCAACGATCCACTCGAAACCTTCGGTGGTGCAGGCGTCGCCGAGATCCCGCAATTGCAAAAGCTGCTCAAGTACATCTGTCACCAAGGCTTCGAGCACCACGTCGCCGCCAAC
>JASHVE010000466.1 GCA_030039675.1 Acidobacteriaceae bacterium
GATATCGCTGTGCCGAAGGGACGCGATGCGGGCGAGCTGGCGCACGGGATTCCGATCACTTATGTGCCTGCGCGCAACGCCATTTTTCTTGCATTCGCGCTGGCATGGGCCGAAGTGCTGGAGTCGAGCGACATCTTTATCGGCGTGAATGCGCTCGACTACTCCGGCTATCCCGATTGCCGTCCGGAGTTCATCGAAGCGTTCGAGAAGATGGCGAACCTGGCCACCAAGGCTGGCGTCGAGGGCCGGCAGCATCTGGAGATTCACACGCCGCTGATCGCGCTCACCAAGGCGCAGATCATCCAGAAGGGAATTGAGCTCGGCGTCGATTATGGGCTCACCAGCAGTTGCTACGATCCGTTTCCCGATGGCCAACCCTGCGGCGAGTGCGACTCCTGCCTGCTGCGCCGGAAGGGGTTTCACGAAAATGGAACGGAGGACCCGCTGCGGTATCCACCGGCGGGATGGGGCAGATGAGCTACGCGGTGAAAGAGATCTTTTATACCCTGCAGGGCGAGGGCGCGCAGACCGGACGCGCCGCCGTCTTCTGCCGGTTTGCGGGATGCAATCTCTGGTCGGGCCGTGAGCAGGATCGCGCCTCAGCGATCTGCAAGTTCTGTGACACAGACTTTGCCGACACAAACGGCCCCGGCGGTGGTAAATTCGCATCGGCGGACGCGCTCGCCGGCGTCGTCGCGCAAACGTGGCCCAGCGACGCGCAGCAGGGAAGACGATTCGTGGTCTGTACTGGCGGCGAGCCGTTGCTGCAGCTCGATGCGCCTCTTATCGAAGCGCTTCACGCACGCGGTTTTGAAATTGCCGTGGAGACAAATGGAACGGTTGCCGCGCCCGCGGGGCTGGATTGGATCTGCGTGAGCCCGAAGGCAGGGACGGAGCTTAAGCAGCGAACCGGCGATGAGTTGAAGCTTGTCTATCCGCAGACTGGCGCTGAGCCCGAGAAGTTCACGGGCCTCGCCTTTCGCAACTTCTTCCTGCAGCCGATGGACGGACCCAGCCGCGAACTCAACAGCAAGCTTGCGCTGCAATACTGCCTTGCGCATCCTCAGTGGCGTATGAGTCTGCAAACGCACAAGCTGCTCGGAATTCCGTAAGCAACAGCAGCGGCTTCCTCAAGGCTTCTGCGCGCTGGCATTGCGCGCCTCAGCCTCAGTCAGCCAGCCGCGCCTCAGCTTCTCTGCGGGAACGCTCGACAGGTACGGCTTCACATCGAGCACCGGCGTTCCATCGAGCATGTCCACGCCGCGCACGTGGAGTGAGGTTCTTTCGCGGCGCAATAGTTCTACCACTGTGAGGCCGATCGGGTTGGGTCGCCGCGGCGAGCGTGTGGCGAAGACGCCGTGCGGCCGTTTCTCGTCCGCAGGCGGGTGCGCGGTGAGATCGAAGTCTGTCGAGCGATCGAAGACCCACAACACAAAAAGATGCGAAAAGCCCTCGATATCCAGAAGCCCCTCCTCGAACTCGCGCAAGAACTCGATTACGCCTTCGGCATCGTGCTTTGCACCAAGGCCTTTGGGGATCGCGGACGTCTCGGTAAACGGCGTGCGAACAAACGCGATGGGATGCGGCGCGAACATGCTGATCTCTCTACTTTAAAGACTCTGACGGTTCATTTCGCCAGCCAGATACTCCGATGCGCGCATCGAGAGGGCGAGGATCGTCATGGTCGGGTTCTGCCATCCGCCACTAGTGAAGCTGGCCCCATCGACGACGAACAGATTCTTGTGATCGTGGCTCTGGCACCACTTGTTTAACACGCTCTTCTTCGGGTCGTTGCCCATGCGGCAGGTGCCGATCTCGTGAATGCTGTAGCCGGGAGGGTTTGGCATGTTGTTCTTCGATAGCACCTCAAAACCCGCTGCTTCAGCCAGTTCGCAGCCAACCTCCACGGCATCTTTGGCCATGTTGAACTCGTTATCGGTATATTTTGTGTCGATATGCAGAGCGGGAATGTCCCACGCATCCGCTTTGTCTTTGTCGATGCGCACGTGGTTCTCGTAGCGGCCCAGCACCTCGCCCATTACCGTCATCTGGAATCCGCTGCCGTAGTATTCATCAAGTTTCTTCTGCAGCTCCGCGCCGTAGGCCGCGAAGTTACGCGGACTTATGGCGCCCATCATGCTGCTCACGTTGAAGGCGTACCCGCGCAGAAATTGGTCGCTCTTTGTGTCGACGTTGCGAAAGCGGGGCACAATAGCTGAGCCACCCATGAGATGTTCATGGGCGCTTGCGCCGCCGCCGCGCGCCTCCGGCACAGAACACACAACGCCTGCACCATAGATCTGGTCAGTCAGGTAGCGGCCCACCAGGCCGCTCGAGTTGGCGAGCTTCGAGTTCAGCAGCAGGCGCGTGCTCTCCAGCGTTCCCGCGGCCAGCACTATCACCCGCGCCTTCACGCTCATTTCGCGCCGCGAGAGCCGATCGACGAAGTTGCAGCCGTTGGGCAGCCCGGTGTTCTTGTCTACCGTGATCTCGCGCACCACCGCGTCCGCAATCGAGGCCAGGTTGCCGGTCTGCTCGGCATCGGGCAGCAACAGGTTCACCGAGCTTGCCAGCCCATCGACACCCACCGCGCGCCTCTGCTTGCACACAGCGATGTTGCGCGGCTTGGCGGCGGCAATGAAACGCTGCATCGAGAGGGACCAAGGTGAGTCGTCAAGAATGAAGCTGCCGTTGGGCATCTGCGGCGGTCCGTCGAGCGCGCCCGCTACGCGGAAGATCCGTTCCACGCGCGAGTAGTAAGGGGCGAGATCTTCGTAGCTGATCGGCCAGTCTTCGCCGAATCCGTCGTGCGATTTGCATTTCAACTCGAGATCGCTCAGGCGAAACGATTGCCGCGACCAGAAGAGCGAGCGGCCTCCAAAGAGGCGCACGCGAACCCAGTTGTAGGGCTGATCGGGTTCAAACGTGTAGGGAACCTCCTGCTCGTCGACCCAGACATTCGCATTGAACTCATTGGCCTGAAAGATGTGGTCGATCTGCTTCGGCGGTCTGAATCCGCGATAGGGCAGCGCGTAGGCAGGCTTGCGCGCCGCGTCGCGGGTGACGTCGGCGACAGGTCCGGCATTCAGCATCAGGCAGCGGATGCCGGCTTCGGTGAGGATCTTGGCGGCCATGCCGCCGGAGTGGCCGGACCCGATAATCAGCACGTCGTGGATTTCGTTTTTCATAGTGGTTGCGTGAGTATCTCCGTGCGTTATCGAGGATAGGATGGCATAGTGTGGGCGGATTTGGGCACTGCCTGTGCGTGCGGGGGAATCCCCGCGCACTCCGCGCGCTCGAAGAGATCCGGCTCAATCGGTGACCAATAGAGCGCGACCTGGGTGGACTCTTCCGCGCCCACGGAGGGCACGTCGCTCCACGCCTTGGAATTGATCGTCGCCGAACGAATATCGTCGTGCGCGATGTTGATGAAGTCGGCGTGCGGTTCGGTGGGTGGGTGGTCAGTCATCCAGGTGCGCAGCCATGGCGTGAGCAGATCGCCGGCCTGTGCATCGTTGAGGTGCGCGAACGCGGTTTTGTACTTTGCTTGCGCTGTTTGCTCGAGCCAGTCCAATCCGCCGGCGTAGACTCTCTGACGGGGTTCGGGCGAAGCGCCGATCAGGAAGTCGAGAAAGACGGGCGTCTGTGCCTCGACAGCACCGGGTTTGCCGTCCAGCGGCGGAAGCAGCACGTCGCTCAAGCGCATGAGAGTAGCCATCTGCTTCTCCGAGAAGAACCGCAGTTCCGTCGCGGCAATCTCGTCGGCCAACTCGGTGACCGGCAGCGGTGTTCGCGAGTTCAGGCCGAGCGTCCAGGGTACGGGTGCCGGCGGCGGCAGGGTGGGATCGGCTGCCTGCTGGGCCCGCGTCATCTTCGCGGCAAACAGGATTGAAATTATGGCGCGGACAAAATCGCGGCGCAGCATAGACGCTCCTCTGGATCGCATCCACGCTACACTGCCAGCCGTTCGCGAGTCCATCCGCGGTTGCGGAGCGCACCGTCGCGCAAGCCTGGAGCCCAGCGAAGGCCTCCCAAAGGGAACGGAATCTTGGTTCTTGTCCAAAAAATCAACAATTTCAAGGAAATGGAAGCAAATTACGCCAGGACTGGGAACATTTCCGGCAGGCTCCGGTGTCTAACAAAGTAGAAAGTTCGGCTTCAAGCAGACCGCGTTTGAGTTTGCGGGGCAGCGCCAGATGCAAAATGCGTGCCATTTGCGGTAAGGTGGGAGGTATCAGATTTGCAGGCGGATCTCACCATGGGCAATTTAGCAAGCGCGTTAACCCTCCACTCCGACGAAGCAGCCTTGATCGAGGAGTTGCGCGCCGGCTCTGAAGAGGCGTTTGCGTGGCTTCTTGCGCGCTATCATCAGCCGATTTACTCTCTGCTGGCGCGCACCGTGGGCAACCAGGCCGACGCGGCCGACCTGACCCAGGACGTTTTCGTTAAGGTTTTTCGTGGCGTTCACGGTTTTCACGGTGAGTCCTCATTGCGCACCTGGATCTACCGCATTGCGCTGCACGAGGCGTCGAATCAGCGCCGCTGGTGGATGCGCCACAAGCAGCACGAAATCCCCATTGAGCAGGAGGTTGCGGAATCTGAATCCGGAACTCCCGTGCGCCTGAAGGAATTGCTCGTAGATCCTGCCCAGTCGCCTTTCGATTCCGCGGTGCACCAGGAGAACCGCGAGCGCGTGGAATCGGCCTTGCGTCAGGTTCCAGAGCCATTTCGCACTACTCTGATCCTCCGCGACATCGAGGGTTTTGTGTACGAAGAAGTAGCGGAGATGCAGGGCATCAATCTGGGAACGGTGAAGTCGCGGCTGGTGCGCGGGCGCGCCTGCTTGAAGGCGCTGCTGTCCAATCCGAAGCGAGGCGGGCGTTCGGCAACCTTCGCAGGCATTGAAATCCCTCTGGGAGAGGAGGCGTGATGAACGGCTGCGATGCGATTCAGGCAGGTTTTACCGAATATCTGGATGGCCGGCTGAACGGTCACGAGATGCGTCAAATTGCCGCCCATCTCCAGGATTGCCCGATGTGCGCCCGCGAGTGGGAAGGGTTGCGTCAGACCCAATCCTCCCTTTCCGAACTGGGTCCGGTGCCTGAGCCGGAGGACCTGCTGCTGCGGATTCGCGTAGCCGTGAGCCAAGAGCGCGCGCGTGCGAGCCGGAGCTACCTTCAGGCGTTGGGGTTGGCATGGAAGAATACCGTGGGCCCGTTCCTGCTGCAGGCTTCAGCTGGGTTTGCGAGCGCGGTGCTTCTATTGGGAACTGTCATTGTGCTGGTGAGCGTGTTTACCCAGCCGGAGACAGCTCAGGCCGTCAAGGATGAGCCGCTGGGCATGGCGACGGCGCCGCGATTTCTTTATCTGTCGAGCGGCGCAGAGAGCGACGACATCAGCGCCGCTTCCGGTCCGGTCGTCGTAGAGGCTTACATCAACGGAGAAGGCCAGGTGTACGACTACCGCATCGTTTCCGGGCCCACAGACGAAGCCACGCGCTCGCAGGTAGAAAATCTGCTTCTCTTCAGCAAGTTTGAACCGGCCCGCTTCTTCGGCCAGCCGGTCCGTGGCTTAGCCGTACTCTCGTTTTCCGGTATCTCGGTGCGGGGCTAGGTCCTTGCTGTCCTGAGCAAAGACCACCACCGGCGGAGTTGAAAACCTGCTCCGGAGCGAAGTCGACAAGGGATTTGTTTGTTCCTCTCGTCAGGTGCAATTCTCCCGCAAAACCCCAAATGCTTTGCCCGCCGGCAACGGTTTAAGCTGCTTTATGCGCGTTCCAGTCGATCATCTGGGCCACCACGCGGAGCATCTCATCGCCAGCGATAGGCTTGGCTAAAAACCGCACCTCGCTGCCAGCATATTCGCCGGCGGATGCTTGCGGATTGCCCAGCACCAGGATTGGCAAACTCGGCATCCGGCTCCGCAGTTCCGCCACAAACACCGGGCCCTCCAGGTCGGGCAGATGATGGCCTGTAATCACCAGGCTGAGATGCTGTGACAGGAGAGGCTGCTCGATCAGGCAAAGCGCTTCTGCGGCATCGGCCACGCGTCTTACATTGGCGAATCGTTTCTTCAAAATGGACAGGCGCACCAATGCCTGCAGTGGGTCTGCCTCTACCAGAAGGATCATCCTTGTTATTCCCGAAGCACACGGCCCGCAACCGGGTCGCCCAATCGGCTCACTTCCGATTCGGATGGCGCGAACTCTCTTCTCCGTTGCCTGCGTGCAGGAAATTCGCTGCGGGATCAGCTTGGTCGGGACAGGAAGGACTTTGCATGCGCGGTGCAGATATCGTAAAGCGCCTGGGAATCGCCGCCAGCAAACCCCGACGTAGGATAGGCGCACAGAAGCGAGAGCGTGTGGTTCTCGCAGGCCCGGTTCCATAGGCGCTCGAGCTGTACGGTAGCGGCCTCCTGGCCCTTAGCCCAAAGCAGCGCAACCATCTCTCCAAATGTCCGCACGCGACGGTTCTGGAGCGAGGCGCGCGCCAACAGATTCCCCACGAAATCGGCGAATAGCTGGTCGTCGGGCCACGCATTGACCATGAAGCTGGTGAGAGCTACGCTCGCGTCGAGCGGAATGTACCGATCCTCCAGCATAGCGCGCATCAGATCCACATTAGCCCGCTCCAGCCGGTGTCGCAGGGCTCTCAAGTGCTCCAGCGTAGCGATCACGATGGCGCTTTCGCCCGCGTCCAGACCGTCGCCGACGAAATGAGTCAGCGTGTCCAGCAGTTCATCATCGTCTGCGTAGAATTCAGCGAGATGCTCGCTGCAGGCAGCCGCCCGCCCGGCTGTACGCACCTCGTTCTCCCTCGCGATTGACTTCATAAGATAATGAAGTAGATGAGAAGGACAGTGCAAAGAGTTGCCTGCCGGTAGCGTGTGCCGGGCATTCTACCCAAACAAAAATTCCTTTTCACGCAAATCTTTGATCGTGTCACGCAACTGGGCCGCCTTCTCAAACTCGAATTTTTTCGCCGCTTCTCGCATCTCGTTCTCCAGCTTGACGATATAGGCATCGAGCTGTTCCTGCGACACGAACTCGGGGATTGCCTCGGTTTCTTCTACGGCCAATTCTCCGTATTCCACCTTGAGGATCTCAGCCAGGCCCATATCGGCTTGGCTGATCACCGATCGCGGTGTGATCCCGTGCTCCTCGTTATAGGCCTGCTGGATAACGCGCCGCCGGTCCGTCTCATCCATCGCCCGGCGCATTGAGTCGGTCACAGTGTCGGCGTAGAGGATCGCCTTGCCCTGCACGTGGCGCGCCGCGCGGCCCATGGTTTGGATGAGTGAGCCCGCCGAGCGCAGGAAACCCTCCTTGTCCGCGTCGAGAATCGCCACCAACGAGACCTCGGGCAGATCAAGCCCCTCGCGCAGCAAATTGATGCCGATCAGCACATCGAACTCGCCCTTGCGCAGCCCGGCCAGCAGCTTTACCCGCTCCAGCGTCTCGATCTCGGAGTGCATGTAGCGGCAGCGTACGCCCACTTCCGTGTAATAGCCGGCCAGGTCCTCCGCCATGCGCTTGGTCAGCGTGGTCACCAGCACGCGTTCGTTGCGTTTGGCGCGGTCGCGAATCTCTGCCAGCAGATCGTCGATCTGTCCCTTCACGGGACGAATTTCTACCTCGGGATCGACCAGGCCCGTGGGCCGGATCACCTGCTCCACCACCACGCCTGCCGAGCGCGTCAGCTCATACGGCCCCGGCGTGGCGGAGACGTAAATTGCCTGATGTACACGGTTCTCGAACTCCTCAAATCTCAGCGGCCGGTTATCGAGCGCCGAAGGCAGCCTGAATCCGTAGTCGACGAGATTCTGCTTGCGGCTACGGTCGCCGTGCCACATCCCATGCACCTGTGGAATCGTCGCGTGGCTCTCATCCACAAAGAGTAGGTAGTCGCGCGGAAAATAATCGAGCAAGGTTGGCGGCGGCTCGCCCGGCAGCCTGCCCGAAAAATGCCGCGAGTAGTTCTCAATGCCGTGGCAGTAGCCCATCGACTTGATCATCTCGAGATCAAAGCGCGTGCGCTGGTGCACCCGTTGCGCCTCCACCATGTGACCCTCGGCCTCCAGATGCGGCACCCACTCGCTTAGCTCTTTGAGAATCGAGTCAATCGCCTCGGACTTTCGCTCCGGCTGGACGACGTAATGGCTTTTGGGATAGATCGGCAGCCGCGCATACTTCTGCTTTACGGTGCCGAAGAGCGGATCGATCTGTGCCAGCGACTCAATCTCATCGCCGAACATCTCGATGCGATACGCGTTTTCGTCGTAGGTAGGAAAGACCTCGATAATGTCGCCGCGCACGCGAAAGGTGCCGCGGCGAAAGTCCACATCGTTGCGCTCGTAGAGGATCTCAACCAGCCGGCGGGTAATGTCTTTGCGGCTGATCTGCTGGCCTTTCTCGAGCAGCAGCAGCATGCCGTAATAGGCTTCCGGCGAGCCGAGGCCGTAGATACAGCTGACGGAACTGACGATGATGGAGTCGCGCCGCTCGAAAAGCGAACGCGTTGCAGAGAGGCGCAGCTTGTCCAGCTCCTCGTTGATCGTAGCTTCCTTCTCGATGTACAGGTCGGCCGCCGGATTGTAGGCCTCTGGCTGGTAGTAGTCGTAGTAGCTTACGAAGTATTCGACCGCGTTGTTGGGGAAGAACTGTCTGAATTCGTGATAGAGCTGCGCGGCCAGCGTCTTGTTGTGCGCGAGGATCAGCGCCGGCCGGTTCGACTCCTCGATGACCTTTGCCATCGTAAAGGTCTTGCCCGACCCGGTGACTCCCAACAACACCTGGTGCTTTTCGCCTGCCGCCAAACCCTGCACAAGTTCGTCGATGGCGCGTGGCTGGTCGCCCTTGGGTCTGTAGCTGGTGACGAGCTGAAAGTCCATCGTTCAATTTAGTATAGCTGACAAGCGAATAATAGGCGAATATTATGCTACGATAAAAACGCCTCGCCGGTACTTTGTCCGGGGTAGTAATCAAACGGGTCCTCAGCTGTTGAAGAAATGAGTAGCGCGAGATGAACTCCACATTGAGTTTTTGGGCCGACATCATTTTGAGGGCAATAACGGCTGCGGCTGCAACTGCGGTTGCCTGCTATGTTGCAGTAATCAGTAAACGCCAGTGGAAAACGAATCAAGAGAAACTGCGTCTCGATCTTTTCCAGCGCCGCTTTGATATTTTTGTCAGGGTGCTTGAATTTCATTGGGCCTTGCTGGAATGGAAGGATGGACCCGAGCAGCAAGCGTTGCGAGGACCATTCGTTAAGGCCTTCTGCGAATCCAAATTCATGTTTCCGGAAGAATCAGGAGTTTACGAATTTCTGCGCGAATTCAACCAACATGCCTTCAGAATCACGGGTTTCAAATCCTTATCCGATCAGATGCGAGATGTTATGCCTGACGAATTTGCCAAGCTGGCAAATCAGCGAATACAGGACGTGAATTGGATATTGGGGTCAATGGACACACTGCTCGTGAAATTGGCACCCCACCTCAATTTTCACTTATTGTAGCCGGGTATCCCAGGTCTCGCTTCTAAGACCAGGGAAACCACGGATGCAGCCGTCGTTCACGCTGCATCCAGATAAAGCCGCTTGCCCAATGCCCGAAGCGCCGCGTCAATGCGATCGATCTTGGTGGCGTGCTTGAGATTCGTGAGGCGGTTTACTTCCTGCCGCGTCGTGCCGATCCGCCGCGCCAGCTCGACGGGGCGGACCTTTTGCCGCAGCATTTCGTTGAGCAGCAGAACCTTCGCCGCAACGCTGGGAGCCAGCTCCACAACAGCCTGTCCGCGCCTGGGCTGCGAGGGAAGAGGGACCGGCCGCTGGTCGTCGAAGTAGAACTCCATCGCCGTCTCCAGCGCTTCCTTTGCCATTTTGAGGGCGTGCTCGCGATTGTTCCCGAAGGTATGCGCTTCGGGAATATCGAGGAAGCTCACCGTGATGAACTTGCCGTCTTTGCGGAGATTCACAGGATACCCGCGCATCTTTAATCTTTCTCCTTGAGACCGAGTTGTTTCCGGATGTCGGCGACCAAGCCCTTCGGAAGCTCCTTCTTGCCGTGCATCGGAAGGACAGATTGGCGTCCGCGATAGAACACCTTCAGGTGCGACCCCGTCTGGGCTCCGAAGGTGGCGCCCTGTTTCGCCAGCCATCGTTTCAACTCGCTGCTGTTCATGCCCCTCTGTAAGCATTTTTGCTTACATGCACATATCTGTCAAGGAAAGCCGTCCGAAATCCGTGAGATTCCTGGCGCGTGCCTTAGTGCCCGCCGTGAGTAGCGGCGAAGAGTCTCGATTCTGAAAGATGGGGAAAGCACAAAGTCGCCGGGTGCCCCAGGTCTGGATTTTCAGACCTGGGACGGCACTGACGCCAACACGCCGACTTTTCGTCCTGTTCACTTTCCCTGATCCGAATACCGCACGCGCCGCATCTCCACCCGCGATTGCAGCAGCTCATGTGGATCGAGCTCTCCGCTGTGATCCACATCCAGTCGGTCGAACTCCGCGGACATGAAGTTCATCCACTCCTGCTTGGAGATCTTTCCGTTCTTGTCGGTGTCCATGTACTGCAAAAGCTGCTTTGCATTTGCCTCAGCTTCCGCAGCCTTGTTTGGAAATCTGGGACCGGGTGCGGTGTCCTGTGCAAAAGATGTGCCTGCCAGAGCAAAGACCGCGCAGGCCAGTGCAACTACGATATATCTCCTCGTCATAGTGAACTCCTTTCCTTCCGAGTCGACTGGGGAATCTTAGCTTTTCCCCTGAGCGTCCACGCATTGTAGCGCTATTCGAGCCGCAGAAGCATGAAAACAGCAGGCGCCTCGTCCTGTGGACCGGCCAGATGAGAGCTGTGCCTTGAAGTTTTCCTACCTGAATGCGACCCCCTACAATGGAAATTGAAGTCCATTCGTCGAGGAACGCAAGCCATATGCCGCTGTCTGGAGAAGCCATTCGCCTGATGAACTACATTGATGACGTAGCCGTGACCCTGCGCCGCGTTTTGGCCGCCGTTCCCACGCTCTCGGCCGAGGAGCGCGCTCGCGTCGCCGAACACCTGCAGCAGGCGAGCCCCAGCGCGGACGACGTAGTGAAGGCCCTCGTAGCCAAGTAAGCCAGCTTGTCGACAACCGTGGCCATCATCGGAGCCGGCCCGCTCGGCCGCTCGCTCGCACTGCGCGCAGCCCGCGCCGGCTTCTCAGTCCTCCTTGAGGACGTCATGCCTTCCAGCCTGCATCATGCGCAGGAGTACATACGCCAGGAGCTCAGCGCTGATGCACTCGCGGGTGTGGCTTTTGTCTCCACGATCGAAGAAGCAGTCCGCCCCGCCGATCTGATCATCGACTGCGTCCCGGACGAGCTTGAGTCCAAGCTAGAGATTCTCTGGCTGCTGGATCGCATGGCGCCGCCCGATGCGGTCTTTGCCACACCCACAACCCGTCTCTCCATCTCTGATCTGGCCTCCTGCACCTACCGGCCGGGCAAGTGCGTCGCCATCGTCGCCGAGCCATCGGTACTCGCACAGGCTGACGTCTCGCATGTGGAAATCCGCATCACTCCTTCCACCGCGCCGGAAACGGTGGCCCTCGTGGATCACTTCTGGCGCTCGTTGGGATTTTCGCCAACGTTCGAGGGTGAGCCATAGGTCTCGGCCTCCTCGAGCAAGTAACTGCGCAGATCCGGGCCCCCCTGTCGTCGCGCCCCTACAAGTTTCCGTCTAACTCAAAAAAGGAAAATGCTCATCCCAGCCCTCCCACAAAATTCTCCAGAGCGTAGGAGAACCGCGCAGCGCGTGCTCCCCGCAATTGTTCTGGCCGCGCTTGTGCTCCGTCTTGCCGTAACCCCGTTCAACAATTTTGAAGGGTTAATGAACCCCGACCACCTTCACGCCTGGGAGCCGGGTAACGTTGCCGAGGCTTTGCTGGCTGGGCATGGATTCGGAAGCCCCTTTGCATCCACCCAGCTTTCAGCTGTGATGCCACCGGTCTACCCGCTGATCGTCGCGGGGATTTTTCGCTGCTTCGGCATCCACACCTGGACATCGATCTTTGTTGCGCACGCTCTCAATTGTGTGCTGTCCGCGCTGGCTTGCATCCCTGTGTTCCTCATGGCGCGCCGAAGCTTCGGAGAGCGCGCAGCGCTGTGGGCCGCGTGGGGATGGGCGTTCTCGCCTTACGGCATCTATTTTTCTGCTGCGTGGGCCTGGGCGACGCACCTGTCGCTGCTGTGTCTATGCTGGCTGCTATACCTCGCCCAGGACCTCGAACGCACGCCGCGCCTCGCGTTATGGGCGGCCTTTGGTCTTCTGGCGGGGTTTGCCGGCCTCAACGAGCCTTCCGTGCTCACGGTCGTTCCGTTTCTGCTAGTGCTGGCCTGCTGGCGACTGGCCCGGGCGGGTAAGCGCTGGTGGCTGCCGGCGTTTGTTGCATCGGTTACGTTAGCCGCGACGATCTCACCCTGGATGATTCGCAACGCCGTGGTCTTCCATCGCTTCATTCCCATGCGCGACAGCATGGGGCTGGAGCTCTGGATGGGCAACAACGGATACTCTACTCGCTGGACCAGCGACCAGCTGCATCCTCTTCACGACCAGGAGGAGCTGGCCGACTACAACCGCATGGGCGAGCTGGCCTACATGGATCACAAATTCGCGCAGGCCAAGACGTTCATCGCCGGTCATCCCGGGTGGTATGCGTGGATGTGCCTGCGCCGCGCGCTGTATCTTTGGACCGGATATTGGAGCTTGAGCCGCGAGTATCTTGCCCAGGAGCCGACGGACCCGTTTAATATCCCCTTTGCCACCGCCCTGACCCTGCTCACGATCGTGGGCCTGGTTGTGACTTGGCGAGAAAAACCGCTTGAGGCCATTCGGTACGGCGGTGTGCTCGTTCTTTTTCCCGCGATGTATTACTTCAGCCATCCGGAGCCGTATCATCTACGCCCGCTTGATCCCGTCATGCTGATGCTGGGCTGTCAAGCCATTCTCGCTTGGCGTGCCCGCGCACGCGAGTCCGAGGGCCTCGCGGCAGCGGAGACCGCGATTCAGGAAGCCTGATTGGAAAGCCGCGCCCATTGCGCTGGCCGCCGCCCTGCTTTAAGGTTGCCGGGCGGCGTTCACCTATTCGCATCGGCCCGCCATCCTGCACATCTGAAGAAAGGGCACGTAGTAGACTTGCCCTTTGGAGCGGGGCTCCGCACGCAAAGTTGGAGCCGGGAGAGGTGGCTGGATGCAGATTGTGTTTGCAGCGTCGGAGTGTGTGCCCTTTGCAAAGACTGGTGGGTTGGCAGATGTGGTGGGCGCGTTGCCGCGGGAGCTCGTAAAGCTTGGCCACAATGTCACCGTCTATCTGCCGCTCTACTCGCGCGTACGTCCGCTGCTTGAGAGCGAACCCAGGAACGCGGTGCGATCGATCACCATCCCCTTCCGCTATTACAACCGGTTTGTGGCCGTCGTAGACGGCGGCATGCGCGAGGGCGTGCAGTTCTATTTTGTTGACTGCCCCGAGCTCTTCGACCGGCCCGAGCTCTACGGCCCGTCGGGCGGCGAGTATTCCGATAACGCCGAGCGCTTTGGCCTGTTTTGCCGCGCCGTGCTTGAAGCCACCAAGCTACTGGGTGTGCCCGACGTGTTTCACGTGCACGACTGGCAGGCTGCACTGATTCCCGTTTACCTGCGTACGGTGTATGCGGCCGATCCCGCGTTCCACCGAAGCGGTGTGGTGCTGGGGATCCACAACGCGGCGTACCAGGGCAAGTTTCCACCGCAGACCACGGAGCAGCTCCTGTTTCCCTGGGACATCTTCACCATGGACGAGGTCGAGCAGTACGACCGCTTCAACTTTCTCAAGGGTGGCATTGTCTTTTCCGACATGCTGACGACCGTGAGCCGGCGGTACGCCGAAGAGATCCAAACGCCGGAGTTCGGCGAGCAGCTGGAAGGCGTGCTGCACAAGCGCGCGGCCGACCTGCGCGGGATTTTGAATGGTGTGGACTACGCGCACTGGGACCCGGCCATCGACCGGAATCTGGCGGCACATTACACGCCGGATAACCTGGAGGGGAAAAAAGTCTGCCGTGCCGACCTTCTGCACGCCTTCGGCCTGAAGGAGGTGGAAGAGTCCACGCCGGTGATCGGCATAGTCTCGCGATTCGCCACACAGAAGGGATTCGACATGCTGTCGCTGATCGCCGAGGATCTCATGCACCGCAATGTAGCAGTCACTGTGCTCGGCTCGGGAGAGCCGATCTATGAGAATTTCTTCCGTGACTGGGCGTTCCGTCATCCGGCAAATGTAGCGGTGCGTGTGGGCTACGACGATGCGCTTTCGCACAAGATCGAGGCCGGAGCGGATATCTTTCTCATGCCGTCTCGCTACGAACCGTCTGGGCTCAACCAGATGTACTCGCTCAAATACGGCACCGTACCCGTCGTCCGCGCTACCGGCGGCCTTGAAGACACAATCGAGGAATGGGACGCTGCCAAGGAAACCGGGACCGGATTCAAATTCCACGGATTCGACCCGCGAGACCTGCTGGCTGCGATCGACCGCGCGCTGACAGCCTTCAAAGATAAAGAGGATTGGACGCGCCTGATGCGCAATGGCATGGCGCGAAACTATGCCTGGGCCGTGCCGGCGCGAGAGTATGCGGAGGTGTATGAGAAAGTAGCGAGAAAACGGGCATAAATATTTCTCAAACAAGTCTGGATTTTCTCATTTACACATAATGTAAGGAGATGTAATGTAGTCTCAAGCCGTGAGCCAGACAGGCTCGCTACAAGGAAGAGACTATGACTGCATCCATCGAAAAAATCGAGGTTTCCTGCGCGACTGAGGTATTTCTGGCGGCAGCATTGCTGCATCGTGAACAACCCGAGCGCGAGGATTTCTCGATCTCCGAGATCGTGGGGCGCGCCGCGCGGGAGGGCATCGCCGGAGAGATGCGCTCTGGAGTGAATGTGCACGCCTCGCAGCACTGCGTGGCTAACCGTGCGCCCAATCCGGCCAAGCACAAGATGCTGTTTGCCACGGGAAAGCACACACGGAGGCTCTTGCTGCCAGGCGACAGGGTAGATCCCCAACGGACCGGAAAAGTCTTCCCGAATGCGGATGAAATCCCGGAGAAGTATTTGCCTCTGCTGGAATGGGCGAAGAAGCGATATGAAGATGCCTTGCCTGCGATTGGGCCAGATCAATCAGCCGGCGACCTTGGCCCTGCTCCGTCCCAAAATGAGCAGATGGAGGCCGCGGAACAATGGCTCGGCACGCTCTTCGAGCTTGAGGGGCTAGGCAAGGAATATTGGAAGGATGCCGATCCCGACGAATTCGTGCGCAGGCTGCGTGAGGGTTGGGAATGAGCCGGATTTTTCTGGATACCAACTTCTTTATCTATCTGATTGAGAGCGCGAGCCCTCAATCTGCCCGGGCGCGGTATCTCCTCCGGGCATTTGCGGCGCGCCGTGACGAGATTCTCACTTCAGTGATGAGCGTGGGCGAAGTTCTCGTCGCTCCTCTGCGCAATCACGACCACATCCTTGCGCGACGGTACCGGCAGATATTCAGGGGCAAGGGAATCACAGTGCTTCCATTTCTAGAGCAAGCAGCGGAAGCATTCGCGCAGATTCGGATACGGGGTTCCATTAAACCTCCGGACGCGATTCAGTTAGCAACCGCTGCAACTGCGGGCTGCGATCTGTTTTTGACCAACGACGATCGGCTTTTCGGAACGGCTGTTCCTGGAATTCACTTCATTACGTCGTTCGAGAAGGCACCGATTTAGCGCAGTTCCCGAATTAACGTCGGCTTTTTGAGCGCCGCGCAACGTGGCCTTTTCTTAGGAAAAGGCCACTTACAGCGGTTTCACAGCTGCTATATCCTGAAGCCGCTACCGCAAAGTGGCATTTTCCTCAAGAAAATGCCACCTTCTTCAGCTCCCGCGAGGGCACATAAACTGTGGAACCGCTCTAAGCATCTTCCTTCGCTATACACAAATTCGGGAACTGCTATGACGTGCGGAGAGCGCACGCGAACTTGCGGATGCGGTGAGTCAAGAACCCGCTGAAGGACTGCAGATCCCCTTTGACGTCGCTCAGGGCAGGCTTTCGATTCCGGTTGGCTTGAAAACTGCCAACCTCCGCTCAGGAGCAGTACGATTCCATCCAGCGGCTGATGTAGATCTGCGCGTGGGCTTCGCCGCAGTAATGGCGGGCGTGCGGTGCGTCGGCAGCTTCCTGGGTCCACTTGAAGATGGTCAACTGCGCATTACTGCAGTGGATTACGATCCAGCGCACCGGGTTCTGGCTCTCTTCGCCGCAAATCTCACATCGATAGATCTTGTCGATCATTCACTCGCCCTCCGCGCAAGAATCGCGAAAATTTTTGCTTTCACTTCCTGTTCCCTCATTCTCTACTCTTCATGTCACAATTCCAGAATCTGCAGATCAAGCGGTTCAACAAGCATGCAATCCATGGAGCGCACCCGAGCCAGCGCGCGCTGTAAGGCCGAGGACTTGCACGGCTCGACCGTGACTACAAAGGGTAACGCACTGGCCGGATAGCCCGGCTTCTGCACGATGGCGCGAATGTTGATCTGCTCGGCGGCCAGCGCTCCCGTGATGGCAGCCACTATGCCCGGCCGGTCAGCGACCAGGAAGCGAATGTAATGTGGTACTTCAAATTCTCCGGCTATTTGCGCAGGGGCAGAGGGGATTTCAACCCGCCGCGACCCGTGCGCCAAGGCCAGCAGATCGCTTACGACCGCGACTGCGGTGGGATGGCCGCCGGCCCCGTGGCCCGAGAAGACCACATCGCCTCCGTAGCGGCCGCTGGCGATGACCATATTCTCCGTGCCCCGCGACCACGCCAGCGGTGAGCGCAGTGACACGAGCATGGGACCGACGGTTGCGGCCAGCCGTCCGTCACTTTGGTCGGCGCGGGCCACCTGACGGATGGTGCAGCCAAGATCGCGTGCGTAACTGAAGTCAACCGCGGTCACGCTCGTAATGGGCTTCGGCTTAATCTCTTCCGGATCGATCTGCACGCGCAAGGCGAGGCGCATGAGGATGGCCAGCTTGGCGCGCGCATCGAACCCGCCCACGTCCTCCGTTGGATCGGCCTCTGCGTAGCCCTTGGCCTGCGCCTCGGCGAGCACGGCCGGATAGTCGGCACCCGCTTCCATCTTGCTCAGGATGAAGTTGCAAGTGCCGTTAAGAATGCCTTCGATGCGCTCGATACGGTCGCCGGCCAGACCCTGCTCCAAACCGGGGATTACCGGGATTCCACCTGCAACGGCCGCGCCGTATTTCAGATGGCCGCCCTTCTGCGCAGCCAGGCGCTCGAGATCGATGCCATGGAATGCGATGAGCTTCTTGTTCGCGGTGACGACGCTCTTGCCGGATTCGAGCGCGCGGCGCACCCAGAAGCCCGCCGGATCGAGCCCGCCGGCGAGTTCGACGATCACGTCGACATCGGAGGCAAGCACAGCATCAGCATCCTCGCTCCAAACGACATTCGAGGACAACCAGTCGACACGTTTGCGCGCTATGCCGCGATTGAAGACGTGCGTGAGCTCAAGCGCGTGCGGCTTCGACTCGGCAAGAATCCGTGCCACAGAGCTGCCCACCGTGCCAAAACCGAAGATGGCGATGCGTAAAGGCTTCTGAACACGAGCATCGCGGAATTCAGCAGAAGCGGGAGCGTCATGCGCCTGAGACACGTGTACGTCCTTTGGGGGCAAGGTTGCGGGATGAACCCGGGCAATACGATGATACCTGACCGCCACGGCGCAATAGGCAGCGCGCAGACACTCATGTAACATGAGTTTCAGATGCGGCGCGGGTTCTCCATCCTGCTCATCCTGCTCTTCGGGCTGGGGTCGCTCTCGGCCACTCTCGAAGCGGACGATGACGCGCACCTTCCGGCCTGCTGTCGCCGGCATGGGGCGCACCACTGCGCCATGTCGATGGAAGCGACGACGGCCACCGTCGAACCCGGGGCAATGCCCGTCGTCTCCGCACCGCTGACCTGCCCGTACTATCCCGGTTCTGTTGCTGCGATCCCGGGTCCGGTTCAGGCTCTCGCTGCAGCCCCGGTCCACTTACCGGCCCTTCTGGCGCGCTCGTACTGCCCTGCAGTGGTAACGATGGCGGCTCTCTCAAATCCGAGCCGCACGCACGCCGGCCGCGGTCCTCCCTCACAAAGCTGACCTGAAATCTCGCTGGAAAGCGGCCCTGAAGCAACTGGTCGGCCGCCCACGCACACCGTTCGTGGTGTGGCGGCTTCGTGTATTGCTCTTCTGGACTTCTCCACCTTCCGGGCGGCCCGTTCGCGACTTCGCATGGCTATGGGTCGCCGCGCTCGATCGTGATCGTTTCGGAGGTTTTTTGGCCGCAACTCCGCTTGCTTTTGCTATCGTCTTCGCCACGGTGCACGGCATCGTGCACGACCCGCAACATCGGCCCATCGTCGGGTCCTCGGTCACACTCAAAGCCTCTGACTCTGACTTTATACTTCGCGCAACCACAAACAGCGAAGGTGTCTTCGAGCTGGACCAGACGCCGATTGGCGTGTACTCGCTCACGGTTACTGCGCCGGGTTTTGCTGACGTGACCGAACCGCTGACGGTTGCATCGGGCACAAATCCCGTGCTGCATATCCCACGCCAAACACCGCCTCCAACGCCGATGCGGGGCTGGTGGAATTTTACGTGGCCGATCATCTCCGGCTGGGACAGTATGTCACGTTACTGGGCGGCGAGCGGTTCTCCATCTATCGCTCAGAACTCGATGAGAGCGCGACCTACCCGCGCATTGGCGCGACGGTGAAGATTCCGCGGCTCAACTGGGTGCTGCGCGGATTCTACGGGCACTTCTTCCAGCCGGCGCCGATCGTGACGGTATCAAGCTCTGTGCTGAACTATGCAAGCCGTTTGCCTGGCGGCCAGAACGCCTTCACGCCGCTGCCCTCCGAGCGCGACGAAGAGCACCAGTTCGGCATTACGATTCCCTACAGGGGATGGGTGCTCGACATCGACACCTTCAAGAATCGCGTGAACAACTTCCTCGATCACTCCAACCTGGGTGAATCGAATCTGTACTTCCCCATTGCCGTGGACGGCGCGCTGGTGCGTGCATGGGAAATGACCCTGCACTCACCCTCGGTCTCGCATTATGGCCAGTTTTACATCACGTACTCCAATCAAATTGCCAAGCAGCGCGGCAACATCATTGGCGGCTTTACCTGCAGCCTTCCCACTGATCCGGCCTGCGACCTCGGGCCCCAATACATCGCGCTCGACCACGACCAGCGCAACACACTGAACACCGGTTTTACCGCCAACCTGCCCCTTCACACCTGGTTCGCCACCAACGTTTATTACGGCTCGGGATTTTCGAACGGTCTCGCAGGAACAAATGAGGGCCCGTACAACGGGCCTTATCTGCCAGTACACACGACCTTCGACGCTTCCGTCGGCCGTGCTCTGGGCGAGCGCTGGAGAGCTTCGGTCTCCGCGATCAACGTGACGAATCACCGCGTCCTTCTCGACAACTCCATCGCCATTGGCGGATT
>JASHVE010000467.1 GCA_030039675.1 Acidobacteriaceae bacterium
ACTACACGGGCCGCCAACTGCGCGACGAACAGGTAAAGCCGATGATGGCGTCCTGGGCGATGCTGCAGCGGCCGGGAGACCAGCGATGAACAGAATGATGGCCATTGTGGAACGCGAGATGCGGAAGTTCTTCCGCTCGCCCGTGCTTATGATCATGTCGATGATGCTGCCGCTGGTGCAGCTGGTGATTCTTGGCAACGCCTTCGGCGGCAAGATCACCGGGGCGCGGGTCGGCGTAGTCGACTACGACCACGGTCCGAAAGCGATCGAGGTGCGCGAAGACTTCAACGCCGTCGCAGCGAATATCAAAACCTTCACCACCGTCAACTACGACAATGAGATCCAGGCGCGCGAAGACGTGCGCACCGGCCGCCTCGACGCCGCGGTGATCATTCCCGCGCAGTTTTCGCGTCGCGTCTACTCCCAGGATGCACCCAAGCTGGGTTTGGTCGTCGACAACTCCGATCAGTTCATGTCGTCGAGCTTAGAGAGCGAGATGCAGTCGCTCGTCGACGCGTTGAATGCGCCCGTCGTGCAGCCGCGCCTGGTCAACAGCGTCGCGCTCGAAACCGTCGAGCTCTATCCGTATGTCGCATACATGAAATACCTGCTCTCGGGATCGATAGCGCTGGCCATGTACGTCTCGGTGATGATTGGCGGTGGCATGTTGTACATCGACGACAAAGCGCGCGGCGTGCATGAAGGCTATCTGGTCACGCCCATCAGCGGCCTTGAACTCGTCATGGGCCTCAACATCGCGGGCGCCATCAAAGCGGTTCTCGCCGGCATCTCCCTCACGGTCATCGGATCACTGATGGCCGGCCTGGGCGCGATCTTTCATCCCATGCAGGATTTGCAGTTGCTGTCCGTGATCGTGGTCACGTCGATCGCCTTCAACGGTATGATGTTCCTGATGATGGTGCGCGTCGACGATCCGCTCGTGCCGCGCGCCATGTTCGGCGTACTGAACACGCTGCTCTTCTTCCCCTCGGGAGCCATCTATCCCATCGCTGCATTTCCTCACTGGCTGCGCGCCATTGCCATCGTCGACCCATTTACCTACGCCATCCATGGTTTGCAGGCAGCGCTGCTCAAGGATGGCGGCTTCCCCGCCATCGGGAGCGATCTCCTCTTTCTCTCGGTCTTCGGCATCGGAACGCTGCTGATTGCCACGCCGCTCTTCAAGCGGACGCTGTAGGGATGTCCGCACAACCCGGGTGCAGCCGATCTCACGCAAAAATGCTGATGTGCGGCTGCAACAGATCTTCCGCAGCGTCAGGCGGCTCGCCGGCGGGCGTCTGATTGTCGGCTTCCGACTCTTCCGCGCCCGCAGCCTTCTTGCGCGCACCGGGACGGGCGCTGTGATCGGCCCGCGCCACAGGGTCCATATTCACTACCGCCGAAAGCTGAAAGTCGGCGGTCGGCGCCTTGACGGGCGTGAAGTCATGCATGCCGGTAATGGGGCTGATCTCCATGGCAGCACCTCATGCCTGCTTATCGGCAGAAAAATGAGAAATTTTAATGTTTGCGCGAAATTTTTTCGCTCCGCCCATCGGAAGGTCTGAGTTTGGCCTGCTCTAAGGGTTGAAGGCAAAGGCGCAACCCGGCTGCTCAAAGCTGGCCGGAGCAGGCAGCGTCCCCGACGTCGTCTGGGCCGATTGCGCTTGTTCCAGTAGTGCAATCCCCTGCGCGACGCTCATACCGGCTGGAACCGGCGTAAAACCGCCGCGTATCTCGCTCGTTTCCCGTGAGAACGATGTCAGGAGCAAAGCGCGGATGTTCATGTGCATCTCCAGCCGTTCTGTCTTCCAGTCCGTCGCGCTTACCCTCACCCGCTCCAGCCGGAACCAGCCCCCCTTGTAAAGCCGCCCCAGTAGCCCGAAACCAAAGTCGACATTTTCGCTGATGCGCCCTTCCAGCCCGGCCAGCCGCTTGTAGCGAGCGTCCACCCAGACCGTGCCGGTCATGGCGTGAAACACGCGTTCTTCTGTGGAATGAGCAGGATAGGACGGATTGGGGCGGAAGCGCAGCCGATAACAGCCTTTCTCCTGGCCATCGAATTCGAAGAGAAAGGCGTCGGGCAGCAGAGTAAGAATCTTGCCCACGCGCGCCTCGTCCTGGCCGTACTGCCGAAGATGCCGCGCCTGCTCCTGTGGCGACGTCAGCAACCGGCTCAGCCGGGCCTGCTCCTGCTGCCGGGCCGTCCCGTTTAACGGGCGCCCATTGGCAAAAGTCACCACTGTGATGGGACCTCCGGCCGTTTCTACCTGCTGTTCGAGCATGGTCTCGTTTTGCACCCGGCGCGCGATCCAATAGCGCCAGTAGCCGTGCTGCTGGTGATCGTGCATTTCGTTGTACACGACTTCGCGCACCAGTTGATCCGGCGGCAGCTGCGGTGGGGGAAGATCTTCGGCGTCGCCGCGATACGCCGTCAACGTGAGAACGAGCAATAGAACCTTCTTGCACAGTCCCGGCATCTGGCGATCCTCTTGCGAAGGATTGAGTCCTGGGCACAGTATCCCGATGCGCGATGAAGAAGAGACGAGTCTCCGGTAAAAAGACGGAAAATACCGACAATCCCCGATAAAACGCGAACCAAAATTGCAAACAGGCGCAGTTTGCCTTGTTACACTGGGGCCATGCAGGATGAACTGGAATTTCGGCGCGCGGCCGAAGCGGCTCTGGGTGGCCTCAAACAACATCTGATTGAACGCGAAGAAGACGCCGAAGCCGGCTTTGAGGTCGAGGAACAGGGTGGGGTCCTCAACGTGCTTTTTGAAGAGCCGGCCGGCAAGTTCGTCATTACGCCGAATACGCCGGTGCGGCAGATCTGGGTCTCGGCGCTGGCCACGAGCTTCAAGTTGGATTGGGATCAGAAGACAGAAGGCTTTGTTCTTGCGCGCACCAGCGAATCGCTTATCCCGCTCATCGACCGGCTCATTTCGGAGCACCTTCTGGAATAGCCTTTCAGCACTGGAAACGAAGAGGGCCCGGCGGGATCGTCGGGCCCTCGCTTTATTTACGGCAACGAGTAGATCGTCTTGAGCACCTTGTCTGCCAGGTTCTGCGGCAGGGGTGCGTAGGAGAGCCCTGAAGCCTCGCTCTCGCCGGACTTGATGCACCAGCTCAACAGGTCCTTGAGCACCTTCTCATTGGCTGCATTCTTAGGCTGGGTGGGAATCAGCAGGTAGGTGAAGCTCGAGATCGGGTAGGCATTCGCGCCGGGCGCGTTCGTAATCGACACGCGGTAGTCGGCTGGCATGTTCTTGACGCTCGCCGCAGCCTCGGTCACGCCCTCGATCGAGCCTTTCACCCAGTTGCCGGCCGCGTTCTTCAGCGAACCGAAGGCGATGTGATTCTGCAGCGCATAGATGAGCTCCACGTAGCCCACTGCACCAGGAAGCTGCCGCACCAGGCCCGCCACGCCCTCATTGCCCTTGCCGGCTACTCCTACAGGCCAGTTAGGTGAGGTGCCCTTGCCGGGGCCGTCAGCCCAATCCTTGCTCACCTTGCTCAAATAGTCGGTAAAGATGAAGCTGGTGCCGCTGCCGTCCGCGCGGTGCACCACGATGATCTTCTGGTCGGGCAGGTGCGCACCCGGATTATCCTTGGCAATACGGGGATCGTTCCAGTTGGTGACCTTGTTCAGGTAGATGTCCGCGAGCACCTCGGGGCTGAAGTTCAGATCGCTGACCCCGGGAACGTTGAAGATGGGTACCACTGCGCCCAGCACTGTGGGAATGTGAACCAGCTTGATCGGCGAGCTCTGCAGCATCTGGTCGGTCATCGGCATATCAGACGCGCCAAAGTCCACTAACCCCTTGGTCACCTGGCTGATGCCACCACCCGACCCGATGGACTGGTAATTGATCTCCACGCCCGGATGGGCCGTACTGTATTCGCTGAACCACTTCGAATAGATCGGATACGGGAAGGTCGCGCCCGCCCCTGTCAGATTCTGAGCCTGGACCGCACTTAGAGCAAAGGCAAACAACGCAACAGCAACGAAAAGCTTTCTCATCCTCACACTCCCTCATAGATTTCTGTGCCGCGTCCCATTCTCTATGGCGATTGTTACGGAAAGGTGAATTCACAAGGTTTTCAAGGAGTTGCCGTGCCACGCTCGCGCCACTTCTCCGCCAGTGCCGGATCGGCAAGCATTTTGATGTACACGCCGCCAACCACCGACCGCGCCTGGAATCCCGTCTGCTTGCCCGTCTTCGTGTCGTACCAGTCTGTCAACGGCACGCGCGAAGGCCCTTCGTTGATCCAGCGGCCAATCGGAGCCATCAAGACCGCAAATTGATCGGGATTTTCAGCCAGAGTAGCCGTCCAGATCTCCCAGTCGAGCTTTGTGTAATCTTTGCGATTGTCGAGTGGCAGACCGAACTCGTTCAGATGATGCAGATAGAACGCCATCTCTGTCTCGCGCACTTTCGCCGGAAAGAGATGCAGCCCGAGAATCTGATCCCAGACCAGGTTGTACTTCTGACTCCAGGTGCCCGGCTTGTCGAAAGCCAGTTTGTAATGGTCGCCGTCCTCGGCCATGGTCTGCCACTTCCCTGCCATCTCTGCCGCAAGCCTGGAGTATTCCTGCGCGACGTCGGCCTTGCCCAATCCTTGCGCCATCTGCGCATATGCCGCCAGCCCCTCAATGGCCTTGATCGAGAGATTCGCATTGTGAGCCAGGTGTCCGGCAAAATCGTCTGTCGAAAGCTGATTGGCCGGATCGAGCCCCTTGTCGCGCAGATACTGTGCCCACAGCGTAAACTGCGGCCAGTACTGGCGCACAAAATCCCAGTTGTTTGTCTCGCGGCCCATCGCATCGGCCAGGATGAGCAGGTTCCCGCTCTCCTCCACCGGCATCTGGTCGTCTTCTGAGGTTTCCCCGCCACCGTACACCTGCCCGTCCGCCAGCGGATACGTGCCCAAGTCATGCGGCGCGAAAGGCCACTTCCACCGTGGCAGCGCGGCATACTCGAGCACCGGTTTCAACTGCGCCTGAAGCAATGCCGGGTTGAAGAAGAGAAAAAATGGCGCGGAAGGATAGAGCACATCGACCGTCGAGATGCACCCGTTCGAGAAATTCTCTTTGGGAAACAGCATCGGCGTGCCATCGACATCTGCCGCGAATCCATGCGCTGCAAGAGTCTGCCGGTAGGCAAGAATCGCAAGCTGTGCATACGCTTCGCCGCCGGCCTGCTTGAGATCGGCCGTCAATTCGTGATCGAACTGCTGGCCCCGCTGCTCCAGCGAAGCGTACTGCGCTTCCGCGTCCGCGAGCATCTGCTGTACGCTCTCTCCGTTGCGCTGCCAATAAGGCCGCAGCTTGCGGCCCAGATACTCGATCGCATAGTCCTCGGTGTAAGCCAGCAAAAGATGCCGCGTCACCGGTGCGCCCGAAAGCCTGCCCAGCGGCAGCTCCACAGCAAGATGCGCTGCGTGCGCCCGCGGCATGCGCGGCATATCGAGATCGTCGGCCTCCGGCAGGGCACCGTTCGCAACGAAATCGCGCACGCAATCAGACGACAAGGCCGTCTCTGCATTTTCACCGTCAGGAACCGCGAGATGGAAATAACCCCAGTCGATGCGCAGATCGTCGCCCGGCCGGTTAAGGACGCGCTGATCGCGCGACCCCGCATTCAACACCGTAAGCCCATGCGCACGCGTGCGGCCCCACGTCACCGGCTCGTCCGGCGTATTCACCGCAATCACCGGGTCCACATCGAGCAGTAAGGTCACATCGCCGGCGCCCATCGCCGTGAAGCTGACGTACGTCACCGGCCGCGAGAGCACGTCCAGATCCTTCGGCAACGCGGGCGTGAAAAACGTCACCGTCAGCGTCACCTGGGCTTGCTGAAAGGTGTAAATCGTCCGCGTCGGCGTCACCTCAAGATTTGTCTGCTGCATCGCCGGCACATCGCGCGGCTGCGCGCCCATAAAGCGAAAGAGCTGGCCGTCGATCCGCGCCAGCCCCGCGATCGGCTGGCGCGCGCCGGTCCAGTGCTTCGTGTCCTCGTCCGTCAAGTGATCCGCCATGGACCAGACACTGAAGTAAGGATCGTGCGTGATCAGCGGCACCGCCGGGAGCCGCTGTTGCGCTGCGGCAAGTGAAGCAGCAAACAGGCTCGCCACCGCAATCGCGCGGCGCAGTCCAAAGAAGGTTGAAATCGTTTCCAATCGCATCGGCAATCTTCCCGAGAACAGGCTCCGGCTCGAGCGAACTACGCGCTCGCCGTCCGGCCTGACCTTCCAAGGAGATCAGTCTACCTCATCGGCTGCGCGCTGCTCTTCCCCGTTGTGAACGCCGCAACGCCATCGCTCGGGCAAGTAAACTGGTGCGGCCCGAAGACTATGGAGAAAAGAATGCTTGAAAAGCAGATCACGCGGCGGAATCTGATTCTCGGAGCAACGCAGCTCGCAGCAGCTGCCGCGCTGCCTCATACGCTCGCCGCGCAGCCCCAGAACACCTCGCAGCAGCCAAACTCCGGCTCCGGCCGCGCCGCGTGGATGCAGAACCCGCGTTACGCGTGGGGCGTGATGACGCACTACCTCGCCGACTGGCCAGCCTGTGTTAACAAGCTCGATATCTCCGCCAATACGTTTATTGACCAGTGGAACGAGATAATCGACGCCTTCGATGTCGAAGGGTGTCACGGTTAGTAGGAATGACGCGATAGGCAAACAAGTGCTGAATATAATGCGGTGCTTCCGCCCGACACAATGTAGTCCTGCCAAAAATGGTCAAACCTTCCCATGGGATGCGCAGCAAACCTGCGCTTCACTGGTTTCCTTGGAACCGTTAATGACCGTTCAAATACTCGACAGTTTTTCCCTGGAATCTCAGATCCAGCTCAAGAGAATAATCGATCGGCTGCGGAACAAAAGTGTTCAATCCAACATCGGCCCAGTAGGCCGTTGCGACAATCCCAACTAGCTTTGTACGACCCTGTCGACCGGAATATTTGCACTTGTTGTATTTCTTGCTTGCTCCGCCCAAAGCCGTCTGACTCTCTTCCGTCAGTCCCATCGCTTCCATAAGTTCCAACACGCCAGTGTACGCAGCTATTTGCTCCTCGTTGAGGTCCGTACGTTTCGCCGAATGGGTCATTGTCACTAGATTGTGCAAGACCCATGGCAACGACATTTGCTCCCCGAACCCGCCAGCGACGAAGGGATCGTCTTGCAGTTTGGCTCCCGGCCCCTTTGCTTCCACAATGTAATAAGTCACGGTTCTATCTGTGGCTCTGCTCCACCATATCTGATCGATACCAGCACCCCTGTGCACGGCGGGTCCCCAGAACATTTGAGCTCCAGGATAATGTTGTTTCATGTAGTTTATTGCTGCATTTTCACCAACAACCTCGGTAATCTGGTTGGAGGCCACCGTATTCATCGCCTGAGTGGTCAGCGCACCAAGCGATGAACTAATCATGCTATCAGCCTGAGAAAGTACTGCGGGAAGCGACTGCACATATGCCTGGTATGGCTCCCCACCAACGTTAATCGCACGATTGGGGAAGGGGATGGCCATGCTGCCGGCAGCAGTTTCCTTTTGGAGTTCCTTCTCCATTTCTTCTCGGGTTTCGAATTCCATCAGAGTTCCATTGCCCGACATGATGATCTGTTCCATGCACTCTGGGCGTGGAGCCGCTTGGTATTCCGTCTTAGGAACGCTTGGGCTGGAGGAAGACGTGCTTGGACTGAAGCGTATTGCACGCATGTCCAGTTGTTGAGAGTCTTGCCAAGACCCGAAGCGTTTAACTGGCTTGCGGACTCGCTTGTTAGAATCGGATGGTTTGGGCAAACCCGGACTACTCATTATTGACCCCCTCGCTAACATGTTGAGCAGAAGTTAGAATGCCGGAAGCAGGCGCAGTCTATCACAAGCGCTTCGACATAGATCGCCTCAAAAACGGAAAAGGCAGAATCCGGTTGGGGCGGCAACTTAAAACGCCCAGTACCTTCCTCAAATGAATCCCAACATGGCTGGATATTCTCAATAATCGCAGCACCACATGGGGCATGGGCACGCCGCGCTTCATCGCCGATCAGGTCATCGAATACACGAAAAAGATCCGCGACTTCGGCGGCTCGGTCACGTGGGATGTTCCGGTGGAACTCGACGGCACCATCACCGATCCGTTCATGGAACAACTGACCGCGCTCGGCAAAGCCTTTCCGCGCAGCGCCGCATAAAACTATAAGCACGAACATGGGTGCCCCATCCTTGCGACGTATTTGTCTTTGTCGCAAGGGTGGGAGAGCAGAAATTTCACCCGCCACCGACATGGGTGCCCAGGTTCGGCGCGTCGTCGGGGTCCCCACGGACAGGTCTTCGTCCGTGGGGTGACCTTGCGCCTAACCTGGGCGAGCACAGACCCGTCCCGGCCTTGACGCCATGAGACCATGGAAAGATACCTTGATCGCCTCTATGAAGCCGCACCCGCAGGCGTCTGCGCAGGCGCCGCCGTTTGCTGCGCCGGCGCCAGCGGCAGCGTAAACCGGAACGACGCGCCGTTGCCCAGCTCACTCTCCGCCCAGATGCGGCCGCCATGCGCCAGCACGATGTGCTTCACGATCGCCAGGCCCAATCCCGTGCCGCCGGACTCGCGCGAGCGCGCCTTGTCCACGCGATAGAAACGCTCGAAGATCCGCTCCAGATGCTCCGATGCGATTCCCGGGCCGAAGTCCTGCACGGTGAACTCGACCTCGGAGCCTGCTTCGCGTGCTCCCACGCGAATGCGCTTGCCCTCTTTCGCGTACTTGAGCGAGTTCTCGATCAGATTCCCGAAGACCTGGGTCATGGCATCCGGATCGGCCATCACCAGCGCATCCGGCGCGCCCGCGAACTGCAGCTTGATGCCGGAGTCAACCACGATCCCGCCCAGCGAATCGATCGCGTCCTTCACCAGCTCGCTGGCTCGCGATGGCTGCAGACTCAGCTTGTAATCAGGGCTCTCCACGCTCGCCAAAGCCAACAGGTCTTCGGTCAGCCGGTTCATGCGCGAAGCGTTCTTGAGAATGATGCCGAGAAACTCCCGCGTCGCCTCCGGCCCCGGACGCGGCTCTTCTATCAGCGTCTCAACGTATCCCTGAATCGACGTGAGCGGGGTGCGCAGTTCATGGCTGACGTTGGCCACGAATTCGCGGCGGGACTGCTGCGCGGCCTCAATGCCGGTCACGTCGTGCAGCACCATCAGCGCACCACCTGAAGGCAACGGCGCCACGTTCACCTCAAAGACTTTTCCCGGCGCCAGCGTGCTGGCGCGGCCGAAGCAGAGCTCGCGGCGCTCCAGCGCCGAGCGCGCGCACGCCAGCAGCTCGGGATCGCGCACCGAGTGAACCAGCGAGCGGCCCGGCCGTATCTGCGTACCCGCAATGCGCTGCATCACCGCGTTCGACCAGCGCACCTGGCCCTCCGCGGTAACCGCGACAACTGCTTCCTGCATGGAGTCGAGCATCACCGCCAGCTCGCGGCGGCCGCTCTCCAGCTCGGCAATATCTTGGCCGATGCGCTCCGCGGTCTGGTTCAATGCCGCTTCCAGCGGAGTCAGCTCGTCTTCGCCAGTCTTGTCCAGCCGGGCCGTCAGATCGCCGGCGGCGACGCGGCGCGCGAACTCCATGATGCGATGCAAGCGCCCAGAAATGCGCAAGGCCACCCACGCCGCCACCGGTAGAGCGACTCCCAAAGCAATCAGACCCGACCAGAATGCTTCGCGGCCAAGCAGACGCAGCGTGCCTCCTGCCGCATGCTCCACGAAGCGGTGGAAGAGAATCTCCATCACCAGCGTGTGGAAGACAAGCAGCAGGATGAAAAGACCGAGCAGCTTAATGAAAACTTTGGAGGTCATGGCTCCCCGACGCTTAATCGGTCCTCAATCGGTTTTCGGCAGCTCGAACCGGTAGCCTGCGCCGCGCACGGTCTTCAGGTAACGCGGATTCTCCGGATCGATTTCGATCTTCTCACGGATGCGACGCACGTACACGTCCACTGAACGGGGAGTCACAAAACGCGCATCGCCCCACACCGCATCCAGCAGATGGTCGCGGCTGAAGACGCGGCCCGGATGCCGGGCCAGGTAATCGAGCAGCCGGAACTCCGTCGCAGTGGTCGTGGTCAGCTCACCGCGCACTTTGAGTTGCATGGCTCCGGCATCGATAATGACTTCCTCGAAGCTGATGACCGTGGGTGAGCTGGGGCGCTCGAATCGCCGCAGCACAGCCTTGACCCGCGCCACAAGTTCGCGGGTTGAAAACGGCTTGGTAATGTAGTCGTCTGCGCCGAGCTCAAGACCCAGCACGCGGTCGTTTTCTCCGGCGCGGGCAGTCAAAAAGATAATGGGAACCGTCGAAAGCCCGTTGTGGTTGCGCAGGCGCCTGCAAACATCCAGCCCGTCGCCGCCGGGAACCATAATATCGAGCAGAAAAAGAGCCGGGGCCTTGCGCTCGGCGTCCGGAATCAGATTCGAGGGAGTGTGGTAAAGGCGCGCCTCAAAGCCTGCCGCTTCAAGGTGATGCTGCACCAGCCGCGAAATATCGGCATCGTCTTCCAGCACAAATACGGATTGGGTCAAACGGTCAGTCCTCGCCCCGGCGGAGGTTGAATTCCGAAGGTTCAGGCCGCCGGAGAATCATTAACAGAGTAATGCACTGAGGCAAACAGAGTGCAAACGTTTGATGAATTTGGCCGGGAGTAGGACCGCCGCTTAGCCTAGATTTTTGTGCGCCGGGCCCGGCCGCGGCAGCTTCTCGACGCAGCAAAAGGCGACCCGGCCCGAGGATTGCTGAGCGCTAGATTGGCCATGGCCCGCACTGTCCAGACGCGATGCCCCATGGGTCGGCCCCGGCACGGTTCTCGGCACTTGCCCCGGCTGTCCGGCCCGAGCCCTTCGGCGTTGACTCACGTGGTGGGCTGCAACCAGGATCAGCGTGGTAAACGTCACCGCCAGCAGCAGAATTGCGGTAATGCCGTGTAATTGCTCGAGCGGCGCACCCACGTCCTCGTTGACGTCGCGAACCAGCAGCGCAAGGCCCACAAACACAAAGAAAATGTGAGTGCAAAAGACGCGCAGCGACGCTTTGCCGAGCGTGAGGAAGGGCTCAACGGCCACGAACTTCACCAGATGCCGGCGCAGCCAGTAAATAACGATGGAAAAGGTGATCAGATTGATCACGCGCAGCGGCCCGATCTGCCATTTATCAAGCTGAATGCCGAGAGCCTGCTGCGTGAGATGCGGCCCCAGGCAGTCCCACCGCACACCGATAAAGCAAAGGCACAAGAAGCAGGACACGGCCGCAAGCCAGCCCGGCGGATCCCCGAAAGCCCGCTCGCGCATCGCCGACCGCGCACCCACCCAACACCCCACCGCCCACACCGCCTGCCACGCAAAAAGGTTGAAGGCCCCCGTCTCCTGAAGCGGAATGTTGAGGTGCGTCACATGGACCACCCAGTTGTGCACCAGATCGCGCAGCCCGAACTGCGCCGCCAGCCACAGGCACCCGCTGCAGAACAGAATCTTTTTCCATCCGTAGCGCACTCCCGCAGAGAGCAGCATCGGCGTGAAAAACAGAAACGTCACGTACATGGGCAGGATATCGAGCAGCGGCGGACAGTAGAGCAGCAAAACCGAGCCGATGATCGCTACGAATGGATGCGCCAGGTAGAAATCCAGCAGATTACTGATCGCCGCTTTATGCGTATGCACAGCAAAAGCTGCGGCAACCGTGAACACCAGCGCCAGCATCGCCAGGTGG
>JASHVE010000468.1 GCA_030039675.1 Acidobacteriaceae bacterium
ATTCGTGAGTGTTGCTCCAAGAGTAGCTCCTTGTACAGCAGTCTGTGTATTGAGGGCGTGCCGTTCTTTGTAAGCCTGGTAGCCGGCCATCAGGTCCGCCATGAGCGCGTCGGCAAGCGCCCGGTAACCGTCGCCTGTGAAGTGCGTATGGTCCGGCTGCGCCCAGCCGGCATAAACCCACTGCTGCATCGAACCAAATCCGCCCATCCGCTCGCGCTGGTCCCAGTATGCGCACCCTTCAGCGCGGCAAACGGCGCGTTGCGCCGCGATAATCTTATCGGCGCCGTCATAGGCGCGCCATGCGTGGCGGCGAAAGATAAAACGGTCCGTCGGGCCCAGCACCAGAATCGACGACTCCGGCACATCGCTATGAATGGCATCGATCACTGACGCAAACGCGCTCTGATAGCTCTCTTCGTCCCAGTCCGAGCTCGCCGCTTCATTCGTGCCGTAGGCGAGCACGATCAGCGCCGGCGAATTGTCTTTGAGATATTGCGAGAAGAGCTGCCGGTCCCACTTCAGAATCAGCGGTGCCTCCGCTCCGTTGATGCCGATCGATTCCCAGGTGACTCCCGGCTGCGTCGCAACCCAACCCAGCAGCGTCACGGGTGCGCGATCTTCCGTCGTCACCTTGAAATGATGGTCGCCCGCTGTGCAGTTGTAATGGAACGTGCCTGCCCCTGTCTGTGGAGCATTCGTTTGGATCTCGATTGGGTCACCGTCATTGTCGGCAAAGCGCAGGCTGCCCCCGCCGGGCTGCTGCAGATATTGGAGCTCGAGCTCGGTGCAGGGTGCGTCCAGTGTCACCCACTCGCCCGGCAGGTCTGTGGAGATGCTGATGCCGCCCATCCCCAGTTCCGCGCCTTCCGTCAGTTGCCGGAACTTGTTGCCCTCCGTCTTCCAGCCCGCCGATTGCGCCCGAGCCGATCCAAGAATCCGGTAGCCGGCAAAGGGATGGCCCGCATACGAGTAGCCGATGCCCCCATCGCCGAACTGCAGCTGGATGACGCGTCTCGTCTCTCCCGTGAACATATCGGCTGCAGTGTGCGAGTCGCCCCACTGCAGCACACGCACAGTGTCAGTGGCCGTGGCGCCAGTGCGCTTTTCGTTCTCGTGCGACGCCAGCTGCGCATAGAAGCCGTCGAGCGCCGTTTCATAGGAAATGATGTGTGGATCCGGCTCCTTCAGCCGTGCGTTGATCTCTTCCACCAGTTCGGCCCGGTGCGCTGGGTCGAGCCGCGGAACGGAGGCGCGAACGCGTGTCCGAGTGGAATGCCGGGTCTTGCTCGCAGCGTGCCTGGTTGGCGCGCTTTTGCGGGAGGCCGCAGAGGACGGGCTTTTTTTCGCGGGCGGGTCTGCAGCGAGCAGTGCTCCCGCCGCAAAGGCCAGTACAGTGAGCGCAGCTGCTTTTGTTCCGCGCAGGCGGTAGCTCATTGCGCGGTTCCCTTACCGCTTTTGGAGCGGTTCGGCCGGGCATCCAATGCGAACTTCATCTCAGTGGATTTCGATGTGGTGGGAGCAGGCCTGGCCGGCACGGCAATTCCATGCTGCATCTTCCAGCGATCATAGCGCAGTTCCAGCTGTTCCACGAACAAACCGCCCACAATCGCCGCACCTTGCGGCGTAGGATGCAACAGGTCGGCCGTCACCAGCCGCGGACTCGCGGCATACCACCGCGCCATGGTGCCCTTCGAACCCATCGCGTCGTAGGTGTCGAAGAAGGCGCAATGTGTCTCAGCCGCGACCTGCCTCTGGATCGCCACAATCTCGGGAATGGTATTCATCGTTTCGATATCATCCAGTCCATTCCGCTCTCCGCGGTCCATCGGGCTCATGATGAGAATGGACGCGCCGGGAGCGGCCACGCGAATGCGCTGGATGGCCAGCCGCAATTCGTCTGCGTACTGCCGGTGCACAAAGTCCGCAAAGCTGCTCTCGTTCGATCCGTAGTTCACAATCACCAGCGCCGGTCTCGCGCGCGCCAGTTCTTCTTTCCAGATCTCCGGCTGCAGCACCCGCGCCAGCACGCTGGTGGTCACGCCGTTCAGGCCCAGGCTGTCATAGAGCACGCCGCTCGATCCGCGTCGGAAGTCCACGCCGAACAACGTCACCGTTCCCTGCGTGGGCCGGATCACGACCTTCTTCGTTTCTGCGGGCAATGTCACCAGCGCAAAGCCCGCGGCCTGCGTGTCTGCGCCGGTCGCCCGCTCCATAAGGGTCTGCCCGTCTGCCTCTACGGCAAACGAGCCGCCGCCCGGCGTCGCGAGATACTCGATCACCGCAGCTGACTGCTGTGACCCCGTCAGCCGGAACTCACTCCACGCACCCGGCTGTCCTTCAAAGGCTGCTCCGCCTAACCCGTAGACGCCTTCGCGCACCAGACCCACACCGGTGCGGATCTTCCAGCCCTGGTCGCTCATCTCCACGCCGCGATGGCCGTACCAGGCCCACGGCTTGGCAATCAGCGTGTAGCCCCGGCCCGCATCGCCGAATCGGTCCTGCAACTGAGTGCGCACATCGCCGGTGATCAGGTCTGCCGTCGTCGGCGAATCTCCGTAGTGCAACACCGTCACTACACCCGCCTCTTTGCCCTGCTCCAGCTTCCAAAGCTCCGCAAAAAATGGATCGAGCTCCCGCGAGCCATCCACGAGCAGCGGCGACGAAGCCGGCAGTCGCGGATTCTCGATCGCCGGAGCGTGGGGAACCAGCGGCGCAGGCGGAGCAGGCCAGTGCAGCTGGAAGGCCTCCGCGACCGCCTCCGGCGCCAGGCCCTTGCCGCGATCTGCGAAGCGCCACGCTCCAAGCACTGCAGCGACCACGATCATTGCCAGAGCCGTCTTCAACGGAAAGACAGGCTTCGGCTTCATCGGCCGCAGCTTTGGCGGCGGCGCTCGCAGCGGCAATCGCTCGTAGATCTCAGAAGTTTCCATACACAAAAGGAGCGGAACCCCGGCCCGCCAGCGTTTGAA
>JASHVE010000469.1 GCA_030039675.1 Acidobacteriaceae bacterium
AACAAACCTGGTGATCGATCGCGATTCGGCCTCGCGCCTTGGCATTACAGCGGCCGCGATCGACCAGGTGCTTTACGACGCATTCGGCCAGCGCGAGGTGTCGACGATGTACACCTCGCTCAACCAGTACTACGTGGTGATGGAGGTCGATCCCCGCTACCAGCGCAGTCCGGACGCGCTCAACGGCATCTTCATCAAAGCCAACAACGTTGTGGGAGCCACGACGGCGATGCCGCCTACCATCGCAGCCGCGGCGGGCCCTTCGGCAGCGCCTACGCCGTCCACTGGCGGGGCCATGGTTCCGCTTTCGACGATTGCGCACTTCGAAAGCCAGCGCACCTCACTGCAGGTGAATCATCAGGGCCAATATCCCGCCGTTACGCTCACCTTCAACCTGGCGCCCAACGTGGCCCTGGGCGACGCGGTGACCGCGCTCGAAAGAGTGCAACGCGAATTGGGCATGCCGTCCACGGTCCACGCGACGTTCCAGGGAACGGCGCAGGCCTTTCAGGACTCGCTGCACAATGAGCCGTATCTCATCCTCGCAGCAATCATCGCCGTGTACATCGTGCTGGGCATTTTGTACGAGAGCCTGATTCACCCGCTCACGATTCTCTCCACGCTGCCGCCGGCCGGCGCGGGCGCCATTCTAGCACTGCTGCTCACGGGAACGGAGTTGAGCATCATCGCGCTGATCGGCATCATTTTGCTCATCGGCATTGTGAAGAAGAACGCGATCCTGATGATCGACTTCGCGCTGCAGGCCGAGCGCGATCAGGGGCTTCCCCCGGTCGAGGCCATTTACCAGGCCTCACTGCTGCGCTTCCGGCCCATCCTGATGACCACCATGGCTGCGCTCTTCGGCGGCTTGCCGTTGGCCATCGGCATGGGGGTGGGCTCGGAGCTGCGCAAGCCGCTGGGCATCACCATCGTGGGCGGCCTGCTGGTTTCGCAGGCGCTCACACTGTTCACGACGCCGGCGGTTTACCTCTTCTTCGACCGCCTGCAGTGGAAGTTGATGAAGCTGCGGCGCATCGGCGCCGAGCTCGAAGAGGCCCACGGCGACTGATCCACTGCGGGGAATATCTCCGCTCCTTGTCAGACCAGTCCTATGCTATTGTGAATGCTATCCCGCTCAACGAACGCTGGGATTTTCCGGCAATCATCTACGTAGCCGTCGAACAAAAACGGTCGTGCTAGTCGAGTTGCTTGCGCTTTCCGCCAGGGCCCCGCAGGAGTGTCCTTATTTTCTATCTCAAACGAAAGGCGAAGGATTGCGATGAATCCAAGTCAAGCTTCCGCAGATGCCAATCCCGTATTGACCCTGGAAGACATTACCAGCCTCACTGAAGAGGAGAGCAAACCGGCCGATACTCTGATGAACGTGGTGGCGTTGATCGCGTCGCGCTTCCGCACGGACGTTTGCTCGGCATATCTGCTGGAGCCCGACCGTTCCAATCTGGTACTGGCAGCCACGCTGGGTCTCCATCCCCGCTGTATCGGCACGCTGCGGATGCCGCTGAACGAGGGCCTGTCTGGACTGGTCGCCGAGCAGCTGCTCCCGGTTGCCGTGGCCGATGCGCGCAACCATCCCCGCTACAAGTACTTCAAGGACTCCGGCGAAGAGGAGTATCAGTCGTTCCTGGGCGTGCCGCTGATTGACCGCGGCATTTTGCAGGGCGTTCTGGTGGTGCAGACCAAGGAGCAGCGCACCTTCCGCGAGAGCGAGATCCGCAAGCTGTGCGAGGCGGCGAGCCAGGTGGCGCCGGTGGTAAGCGAAGCGCGCACGCTGGACCGCTTCATCGCGCCGGCGCAGGAGAAGTTGTGGGAACTGGCACGCAACGTTTGGTGGTGTTGGGACAACGACTGCGTGAGCCTCTTCCGCGATCTGAATCCCACGCGCTGGCGCGAGCTGAACCAGAACCCGATCTCGCTGCTCAGCGAGATGCCGCTGGGCGAGATCGACCGGCGCGCCAGTGAACTGCTGCTGCACAGCAGAATCAACTATGTCTATCGCCGCCAGCAGGAATATCTGAAGGCCGACCGCACTTGGGGTGCGAACCACGCGGGTGTGCTGCGGCCGCGGCCGGTCGCCTATTTCTCGGCCGAGTTCGGATTGCACGAATCGCTGCCGATCTATTCGGGTGGATTAGGCGTCCTGGCCGGCGACCACATCAAGAGCGCGTCGGACCTCGATATTCCGCTCATTGGCATCGGCCTATTTTACGGCCAGGGTTATTTCCTGCAGCGCCTGGACAAAAATGGCTGGCAGCACGAGACCTATCTGGAAACAGACGTGAGCCAGCTTCCCATGCAACCGGCGATCGGCGCCAATGGCGAGCCCGTGGTAGTCGAGATCGCCACACGCGGTTCTTCCATCAAGGCAAAGGTATGGCGGCTCAAGGTGGGCCGCTGCGATTTGCTGCTGCTGGACTCGAACGTTGCCGGCAACGCGCCTGAGGATCTGGACACCACATCGCGCCTGTATGGCGGTGATGCCCGCGTGCGCATTCGGCAGGAACTGCTGCTGGGCGTGGGCGGCTTTCGCGCGCTGAAGGCGATGGGCATTACGCCCGGTGTTCTGCATCTTAATGAAGGCCACAGCGGATTCGCGGTCTTCGAGGCCATCCGCTCGCGCATGGAAGAGGAGGGCCTCGACTTTTATACAGCCGCCAGCCAGATTCCGCGCGAAGTGATCTTCACCACGCACACGCCAGTGCCCGCGGGACACGACCGCTTCAGCCCTGAGCTGATCGAAGAGCACCTCGGACCGCTTCGCGAGCAGCTCGGCATCTCGCACGAAAACCTGATGGGCTTCGGCCGTGAACACCCGACGGATTACGGCGAGCCCTTCTGCATGACGGTATTGGGACTGAAGCTGGCGCGGCGGGTGAACGCGGTCAGCTCGCTGCACGGCGAGGTTTCGCGCGCGATGTGGAAGGGGCTTTATCCCGGCCACCCTGAGGACGCTGTTCCCATCGGCCACGTTACGAATGGAGTGCACGTGCCGTCGTGGCTTGCGCCGCAGATGTGCCGGCTCTATGACCGTCATCTCGGTGTAGGCTGGTACCGG
>JASHVE010000032.1 GCA_030039675.1 Acidobacteriaceae bacterium
CGAGGCGCGCAATGCGGGTATGGTGCTGGCAATCCCCGCGACCAAAACAAGGATCAATGTGCCCTCGAGCAGTATGGCTGGGTTATGTACATTACCATCTGCCCACTGTGCGACAACTCTGCCCAAGGCCAATGTGAGCGCCAGACCGGTAAGAATGCCGCCGCCCACGCTTGCGAGAGTAGACGCAATGACCATCCGTAAAACGTGACCACGCTGCGCGCCCAGGGCCATACGAATGCCGAACTCATTGGTCCGCTGAGCTACGGTATAGGACACTACGCTGTAGAGCCCGACCGCGGCCAGGGCCAGGGCCAGCCCGGCAAACGCGCCGAAGATCCACGAGACCAGGTGCTCCTGCTGCCACTCCGGCTCATCGGAGATCCAGGTTTCCAGGTCGTCCATCGTGCCATAGGCCTGCTGATTGGGATTGATCGCGCTCAACTGTGCCCGCACGGAGCGCTGCAGCGCGAGCGGCGACGACTGCGACCGGACCAGAATCTGCATTCCCTGCCACATGTGCAGTGTGTACGGCATGTAGATCGCCGGTCTGATGGGATTGCGCAGCCCGTCATTCCGCACGTCCTCGACGATGCCGACGATCAGCAACCAGGAGTCGGTCAGCTTGGCCACGGACAAATCCGCTGGTGGCCGATCTTCAATCCCCGGTAGTTTGACAGAGCGCCCGATGGCATCGCCATTCTGGAAGTAGCGTTGAGCCATGGTCCGATTGATTACGCCAACCAGAGCGCCGTTATGATTCTCCGTTTCATCCCATATGCGCCCCTGCAGCAGCGGAATGCGCAGCGCAGCAAAGTAGCCTGGGCTTACCAGATTTACCGACGCCATCTGCTGTTCCATTGCAGCCTTGCCCAGAATCTCGAACTTCGTGAACCAGCCATTCCGCGGCGGAGTCGCGTTGCTTGAGATCGCCGCCATGGTCACGCCGGGCATCTCGGCTACCTTGGCGCGCAATTGCTCGAAATAAGCCGCGCGCGCGGCCCACGTAGTATAGGAATTCACCTGGATCGGAACGCCCACCGACATGACGTTGTGTGGATCGTAGCCGAGCGGCAAATGCAGCAGGCGTACGAAGCCGTCGATGGCTGAACCCGCTCCGGCCAGCAGCAGCAGCGTGAGCGCAATTTGCGCGGCGATCAGCGCCTCCTGCGTTCTGCGCCCGCGCACCCTCCCCGCGACGCGCCGCGCGCCTGACCGCACCATGTGGCTGATCTGCGGTCTGGAAAGCTTGAGCGCGGGCCAGAGACCGAAGGCAACGCCCGTTCCCATTGCCACCGCAACACTGAACAGGAGCACCGGAAGATTGATGCGGATCACGACCTCCGGCGCGAATGCGTACTGGGGTAAGACGAGTTGAATGGCAGCGAGTATGCCGTACGCCATTCCCACGCCCAGCCCGGCTCCAATGCCGGCCAGTAACAACGATTCTGTCAGCAACTGCCGCACAATCCGGCTGCGCTTTGCCCCCAATGCGGATCGCACGGCCAGCTCCTGCTGCCGCGCGGTGCCACGCGCCAGGAGGAGAATGGACACGTTCCCGCATCCGATGGCCAAGAGCAGCGCCACCGCGCCCAGCAACAGGTACAACGTTCCTCCGATCTGCTTCACAACCCAGGCATTCAGGCCTTCAACCTGCACTTTGAAATTCTCAGGAAACTGCTTTGGGTGGTCCTTGGCAAATTGATCAAGCAGAGGCTGCAGCGCAGCGTCCGCGGCACTTTCGGTGACGCCCGGCTTGAGGAGGATGTCGATCATCAACCTGTCCCCGGAATCATGGGTGAGCTTGAGCGGTAAGTAAACATCCGCGGAGTACCATGTGGCGCGCGGGGCGGCGACGCCGATGACGGTGTAATTCTTCCGGTCCAGTTGCAGTGTTTGCCCCAGCACTGCCGGATTGCCAAAGAAGTGCTTCTGCCAGAACTTGTACGACAACACGGTGACCGGCTGCGGGTCCTGCCCATCCACTGCGTCGGAGGGCACAATGCCTCGCCCCAGCAGCGGCGGCACTCCCAGGTCGTTGAAGCCCGTAGAAATGAGGCCGACCTCGTCCACATTCTCAGGGAACTCATGGCCGGTCAGAGTCATGGCGTGGTAGTCCATGGCGAGCACGCCGCCAACGACCGGGGACTGGCGCAGTTGCAGGACCTGTGTGCCAGTAAAATCGACCCAGGTGCGCGGGTCAGTCTTGCTGCTCACATTGAGGCGCACAATCCGGTTCGCCGTTGGATAGGGATAGGGGTTCATCAGGGCCGCATAGACCACGCTGAAGACAGCGGTGGTGGCGCCGATGCCGAGCGCCAGCGAGATCACTGCCGTAAGCGCGAATCGTGGGCTCCTTGCAAGCTGACGCAGCGCGTAATGAAGATCCTGAAGCAAGGTCTGCATGCGCTCACTCCTCGCGTTGCGATGAATGCACTCCATAATCGCACGGCAAACGAGACCGCTGAAAGCTAATTCGCCCGGACCGTTGTCGACTTCGGCTGCTGCGAAATCGCACTCATCGAAAACTTGGGAGATCCGATATGAGGTTCCGGGCGGATTTCCGGACAGGGGGAGAAAAAAGGGGTTACTTCCCAATTGCCGACACAACCGGACAGTAGTCTATCAATGACTCGGCGTGAATTGTGCAAACACCTAGCCAAATTGCGAGTTTTCCGCATGTTGTGATCATTTTGCGAGCCCACAGCGTCGAGGCCCTTGCTGTCACCGACTCAGCGATGATTCATCTCGTTCCCGAATTACCGGCTACGCTCAAGTGACAACTTGATTAACGTCTGCAACACGCTGTCGCTGTCTTGGTTACTGAGGCGTAGCCGACAACTCGGTCACTTGCGCTCACATTTCTGCCTATGTAGTATTCTTTCCAATTGAGGCGTATTGGCGGTGGCCAATGGAAATCGCTTTGGTCGCAAGATTCTGCTTTAGGTTGATGGTGCCCTTTGGGGTAGCGCTTGTGCTCACTAACCTTGCCGCAGCACAAGACCTAACACCGCCAGTGCAGGCAAACCCCGCCCCCGGCTGTTCAGGTAACAATCCCCCGGCCGAGCCGGGGGCCTTATTTGTGTGAGCCGCTCAAAGCGGCTTGAGCGGGGTCGCTAACGCGACCCCGGTTGTTGTTGAGCCACCTTACGGTGGCTGACTACTTCCACATTTCAAGTTGATCCAGTCGTTGGTCTTCCTTTTCCTGTTTACGGATGTAGTCGCGCACCACACTTTCTTCTCGGCCCACCGTCGACACCAGAAATCCGCGCGCCCAGAAATGCTGGCCTACGAAGTTTTTCTTGCGTTCCCCGTACACCCG
>JASHVE010000470.1 GCA_030039675.1 Acidobacteriaceae bacterium
ACGCCAGGTTCGAGCAATCTCTATGACATGCGCGAGGTGATTGCGCGCATCGTGGACCGCAGCGAGTTCGACGAATACAAAGCGGAGTTCGGCCGCACGGTGTTGTGCGGCTACGCATGGATCAGCGGACATGCCGTGGGCATTGTGGCCAACCAGAAAACCAACCAGACCGATAAGGTTGCCGTGGGACCTGCAGCTGGTGCAACACGCATCGAAGTGGGCGGTGTGATCTACACAGAGGGCGCACAGAAGGCGGCGCGTTTCATCATGGACTGCAATCAGAACCTGGTGCCGCTGGTCTTTCTGCACGACGTGAACGGATTCATGGTGGGCAAGGATGCCGAGTGGTCGGGGATCATTCGCGCCGGCGCAAAGATGGTCTCCGCGGTGAGCACCAGCGTGGTGCCGAAGATCGCGGTGATCATCGGCGGAAGCTTTGGCGCCGGACATTACGCGATGTGCGGCAAAGCCTACGACCCGCGTTTTCTGTTTGCGTGGCCTACGGCCCGCTACGCGGTGATGAGCGGCGCTTCGGCCGCGGCGACACTGGCAGAGGTGCGTGCCAGGCAGATGGAGCGCAACGGCAAAGTGCTGACCGAAGCGGAGAGAAAGTCAATCCAGGAAGAGATTCGCGCCGACTACGACACGCAAGCTGATCCGCGTTACGGCGCAGCCCGGCTTTGGATCGACGCCATCATCGATCCGGCGAAGACGCGCGAAGTGCTGATTGCGGCGCTCGAAACCTGCGCACTGAACCCCGAGGCGCCGCGCTTTAACCCCGGAGTGCTGCAGACCTGAGATTTGTTTTGAATTTGCAGGAAAGCCGAAGCATCTTAACTGGAAGAGGGCAGGTCGGGCGGTTGAATTTCCGCAAGGAGGAGACCCGGACCATGAAAGTGGAACTGGAACCGGCAGAGACGCTGTACCCGTTCGTGCTGACCGAAGATCAGGAGCATCTGAGGCGGGAGATTCGCGAGTTTGCCGCGCGCGAGATCGCGCCCAATGCAGCGACCTGGGACGAAGCTGGAGAATTTCCGTCCGCGACGGTGAAGAAGCTGGGTGCAATGGGCCTGCTCGGCGTCATCATTCCGCAAGAGTATGGCGGCGCGGGACTGGGCTACGTGGATTACGTGCTCGCGATCGAGGAGCTGTCGGCCGTGGATGGGTCAGTGGGATTGACGATCGCAGCACACAACTCGCTGGGCACGAATCATATCTTTCTGGCCGGCAATGAGGCGCAAAAGCGCAAATATATGCCCCTGCTGGCAAGCGGCGAATGGCTGGCTGCGTGGGGATTGACCGAACCGGGCTCGGGATCGGACGCGAGCAACGCGCGCACCACCGCAGTGCGGAAGAGCGACCGGTACGTGCTGAACGGCAACAAGACCTTCATCACCAATGGCCGTTATGCCGACGCGGCCGTCGTGATCGCCGTAACGGACAAGAGCAAGGGCACGCATGGGCTTTCGGCTTTCATCGTAGAAAAAGGAACAAAAGGATTCCGGCCGGGCAAGAAGGAGAACAAGCTGGGCCTGCGCGCAAGCGACACCAGTGAGCTGATCTTCGAGGATTGCGAGATTCCTGCAGAAAATCTGCTCGGCGCGGAAGGCGAAGGGTTCATCGATGCGATGCGGGTTCTGGATGGCGGCCGAATCTCGATTGCCGCGCTCGCGCTTGGCATCGGGCGCGGCGCGCTCGATGCGGCGTTGAAGTATGTGAAGGAACGGCGGCAATTCGGCAAGGCGATTGCGGAGTTTCAGGGCATCCAATGGAAGCTGGCGGATATGGCCACGGAGCTCGATGCGGCGCGGTTGCTTACGCAGCGGGCGGCTGTGCTGAAGGATGCGGGCCGCAAGGTGACGCGTGAGTCGTCGATGGCCAAGCTGTTTGCGAGTGAAGTAGCGGTGCGCATCTGCGATGATGCGGTGCAGTTATTTGGCGGTTACGGCTTCATCAAGGACTATCCTGTGGAAAAGTTCTATCGCGACGTGAAGCTGTGCACCATCGGCGAGGGTACCAGCGAGATTCAGCGCATGGTGATTGCCCGCGAGATTTTGAAGGTGTATCCATCGCGTGGGTGACTGGCAGATGGGCGAAGCCGTCAAAATCGTCGAATGCCCGCGCGATGCGTGGCAGGGGCTGCCGCGGCTCATCGCTTCGGAGGTAAAAGCCGCCTATCTGCGTAAGTTGATCGATGCCGGTTTCACCTGCATCGACGCCGTGAGCTTTGTATCGCCTTCAGCGGTTCCGCAGATGGCAGATTCCGAGCGTGTGCTGGAACTGCTGATGCCGCCTGAAGATGTGGAGATCATCGGTATTGTGGTGAATGAAAAGGGCGCGGAGCGCGCGATTCGCACAGGCGCGGTACGCACGCTGGGTTTCCCCTATTCCATCTCGGCGGAATTTCTTCGCCGCAACCAGCACCAGACACAGGAAGAAGCGCTCGCGGCGCTCAAGGCGACTGCTGCTCGCGCGCGCGATGCGGGTCTGAACACAGTCGCCTATATTTCGATGGCCTTCGGGAACCCCTATAACGAGTCGTGGAGCGCCAGGGGACTGCAGGAGGCCTATGGCCGGCTCATCGATGCGGGCGTGCAGCAGATTTCGCTCGCCGACACCGTGGGAATCGCTCCGCCGGAGTGGATTGCACGGATCGTAAGCGACGTGCTCGCGATGCAACTCGGCGTGGAGATCGGCGTGCATCTGCACGCGCGCCGGGATGACGCGGCGGCCCGCATCCGCGCAGCCTTCGAAGCCGGATGCCGGCGATTCGATGCAGCGATCGGAGGGCTGGGCGGATGCCCTTTTGCGCAGGATGTGCTTGTCGGCAATATTCCTACGGAGATTTTGATCGGCGAGTTGGCCCATGGCGGAGCGGCCTTGCCTATGCTGGCGCCTCTCGACGATCTACTGCGCGCCAGCGCGGAGATTGCGGCCGGAATCTGAGCCGCGGCGCGATAACGAACAGGAATGGAGAAGGGATTGGATTATAAGACGATTCTGGTTGCCGAGGACGGTCCAGTACGGACCATCACGCTGAACCGTCCTGAGCGGCGCAATGCGATGACGCCCGAGATGCAGATGGAGCTGATCGCCGCCTTCGAAGAGACGGCAACGAGCAAGTGCAGGGTGGTTGTGCTGGCCGGCGCGGGCGATGCTTTCTGTTCCGGACTGGATCTGTCGGCGTTGGAAGGATCGCAAGACGAGACGGCTGCCGATCATCGCGCGGAGGCGGAGCGCATTGCACGGCTCTTTCTTTCGCTGTACGAGCTGCCCATGCCGACCATCGCGGCGGTTCACGGCGCTGCGATTGCGGGGGGCTCCGGGCTGGCGTTTATCTGCGACTTTACGCTCGCGGCGACCAATGCGAAGTTTGGGTTCACCGAGGTGAAGATCGGCTTTGTGCCGGCGCTGGTTTCGGCGTTTCTCGCCCTTCAGCTCGGCGACAAGCGCTGCCGCGATCTTCTCTTGACCGGGCGCGTTTTTGATGCGGAAGAGGCCTTGCGGCTTGGATTGGTGAACGAGATCGTGCCGCGAGAGTATTTGACGGAACGCGTGCGGGCGCTGGCGGAGACATTAATCGCCAACAGCCCGCAGTCTCTGGCCGCTACCAAGCAGTTGGTTGCAGAGCAGCACAAAGCGTGGCTCGATGCGGCGATTGTCGCTGCGATTGAGGCCAATGCGCAGGCGCGCGAGTTTACTGACTTTCAGGAAGGGGTTGCGGCGTTCCTGGCCAAGCGCAAGCCGGTTTGGGAAAGATGATGGGCGATGTTTCCGGGGCGAGCGGATATGTCCAAGGGATCGGTAATCGCGTCGATTGCTTTCTCAGGGCTGAAGCCCTCGCGTATCAGAGCGCGTCTTCGGCACGACTGAAGTCGTGCCCCTCCCGGATAGTTTTCGAAAGTGGCACTCTGCCGTTCATGACGATAGCGCAAACTGCACGGGCGCGCCGGTGCGCTGTTCGATCTGTTGGCGCGTCACGCCGTCCGCCAGCTCGATCACGATGAAGCCGGGAGGCGCGACGTCGAGGACACACAGGTCGGTAATGATGCGATTCACGGCTCCGGTTCCGGTGAGCGGCAGCGTACAGGTACGCAGCAGCTTGTGTTCGCCTGAAGGCGTGGTGTGTTCCATCACGACAATCACGCGCCGCACGCCGGAGACAAGATCCATCGCGCCGCCCATGCCTTTCACACGCTTGCCGGGAATCATCCAGTTGGCCAGGTCGCCGCGCTCGGAGACCTGCATCGCGCCGAGGATGGCGAGGTCGACGTGGCCGCCGCGGATCATCGCGAAAGAATCTGCGCTCGAGAAGGTCGCAGCGCCGGCAACGAGCGTGACCGTCTCTTTGCCTGCGTTGATCAGGTCCGCATCCACTTCAGATGTGCGTGGAAAAGGCCCCATGCCGAGCAGCCCGTTCTCCGACTGCAACGTGACGGTTATGCCGTTAGGAATGTAGTTGGCAACCAGCGTTGGGATGCCGATGCCGAGGTTCACGTAGAAGCCGTTCTGTAGTTCGCGCGCAGCGCGCGCTGCCATCTGATCACGGGTCCATCCACGGGTCAGTGCCACGGGGTTATTACTCCTCGCGAATAGTTCGTCTCTCGATCCGCTTTTCAGGATGGGGATTGTGCACGAGCCGGTGCACGAAGATGCCCGGCGTGTGAATCTCGTCGGGATCGAGTTCGCCCGGCTCCACGATGATCTCCGCTTCGGCAACGGTGATCTTGCCGCAGGTAGCAGCGGGAGGATTGAAGTTGCGGGCCGTACGGCGGTAGATGAGATTGCCGTGCGTGTCTGCCTTCCAGGCCTTCACCAGCGCCACATCTGCTTGAATGCCGCGCTCCAGAATGTACCTGACGCCGTCGAACTCCCTGTGCTCCTTGCCCTCGGCCACGACCGTTCCCACGCCAGTACGCGTATAGAAGCCGGGAATGCCTGCGCCGCCCGCGCGCATGCGTTCGGCAAGCGTACCCTGCGGGCAGAACTCTACCACCAACTCGCCGGCGAGATATTGCCGCTCGAACTCCGCGTTTTCACCCACGTAGCTGGAAATCATCTTTTTGATCTGCCGCGTTTCCAAAAGCAGCCCCAGGCCCCAGCCATCTACACCCGCATTGTTGCTGGCCACGGTGAGGTTGCGTACGCCGCTGTCGCGCAGGGCGAAAATCAAAGCCTCAGGAATTCCGCACAGTCCAAAGCCGCCAATCGCCAGCAGCATTCCATCGCGGACAATGCCCCCGAGGGCGGCGCGCGCGTCCGGCCACATCTTGTTCAATCCGCTGACACTTTGTTGTTCACCGCTCATCGTTTTCCATGTCTGCAGTCCGCTCCTAATAGTAACTCCAGAAAGCCGGGGGAAACTCCCGCAAAGACGAGCAAAATCGTTGGTCTCGCCGGGTGAAAGCAGCGCGTGTCTCGCATGCATGTACGCCTAACTCGACATCCACGGCTATCTCTCTGGTATAGTCGGGGCGTTTGCCCCACGAGAGGTCCTATGGAAACGCATCTGGCTTCCGAGGAACGGTCTACCCGCGTACCAGTCCACAAGCAGGACTCGGCATTCTCTCTTGGCATCTTCGCCGCCGTCATCCTGGCCGTTATTCTTGGCCTGACTTATCTGTTCAAGACGAATCCCGCCGTTGGCAGGTGGGCGCAAGGCTACGATCCCACAGGGCGATGGTGGGTTTCGACAGCGATCGCCGCGTTGCCTATTCTAGTGCTGCTGGGCGCAATGGCCGTTCTGCGGTTGAAGGCGCATATCGCGGCCATCTCCGGCTTGCTCACGGCGCTTATCGTCGCAATGGCGGTCTTCCACATGCCGGCGCGGCTGGCGCTCACTGCAGCGGCCTATGGTGCAGGCTATGGGCTCTTTCCGATCTGCTGGATCATTGTGCCGGTCATCTTTCTCTACGATCTGACCGTAAAGACGGGACGATTCGTCACGCTGCAGCGGAGCTGCACCAACATTACGGAAGACAGCCGGCTGCAACTCTTGCTGATCGCCTACGCGCTGGGTGCGTTCTTTGAAGGCACGTCAGGTTTCGGCACGCCAGTGGCCGTGTGCGGCGCCATTCTGATCAGTCTTGGCTTCCGGCCGCTGCAGGCCGCCAGCCTTACGCTGCTGGCGAATACTGCACCGGTGGCCTTTGGCGCGCTGGGTACGCCGATTGTGGCTCTGCACGGCGTTACCGGGTTGGACACGCTGACGCTCTCGCGGCTCATCTCCATCATGCTGGTTCCCTTCTGCGTGCTGGTGCCGTTCTGGCTGATCTGGGCTTACGCGGGTTTCCGCGGCATGCTGGAGGTTTGGCCGGCAATTCTTCTCGCAGGCGGCACGTTTGCCGTGACTCAATACCTGATGGCCGCTCACGCCGGTCCCTCTTTAGCCGATATCGTTGCCGCCACTTCAACCATCGTGGTACTCATCGTCTTTCTCCGCTTCTGGAAGCCAGCGCGCATCCTGAACGCTACCGGCAAAGACGTAACCGGGCAGACGCGGGAGCGGTTTGACTGCAGCACGGAAGAGATCTTCAAGGCATGGCTGCCCTGGCTGGTGCTGAGCGTGATCGTGTTCGCATGGGGATACCCGCAGTTGTCGAAATGGCTGGATTCGCTTACCACGCTTAAACTGACCGTTGCAGGCCTGCACAACTTTGTCTTCCGCGTTCCTCCGGTGGTGGCAAAGCCCACCGCTGAAGCCGCTGTCTTCACGCTGAACTGGGCTACTGCCACAGGCACCGGCATCCTGGTGGCCGCCCTGCTTGCCGGATTGCTCATGGGACTGGGGCCGATTACGCTGCTGACATCCTTCGGAAAGACCGTCGTCAACCTTCGATTCACCATCGTCACCATCGCGGCCATGCTGGCTATCGGCTACGTAACGCGCTACTGCGGCCTCGATGCGACGCTTGGTCTCGCCTTCGCACGGACCGGCGCGCTGTATCCCTTCTTCGGCACGCTGATCGGTTGGCTCGGCACCGCCAGTACCGGTTCGGATACTTCCGCCAATGTGCTCTTCGGCAGTTTGCAAACCATGACCGCGCAACAGATCGGCGTGCAGCCGGTGCTGATGGCTTCAGCCAACTCGGCAGGAGGCGTGATGGGCAAGATGATCGCCGCGCCGAGCATCGTGGTGGCCACCACCGCCACGCAGACCTACGGACAGGAAGGCACGATTCTACGTTTTGTCTTCCTGCACAGCCTGGCTCTTGCGTCGCTGGTCGGCGTGCTGGTTTACCTGATGGCTTACGTGCCTCCGTTTACGTCGCTGGTTGGGCACTGAACGTAGCCTGACTAGTTTTCGAACAACTTAACCTGCACTGCGCCAACGCGCAGAAAGGCTGCTCCATGCACATTTGTTTTCTGCTGAAAGTCCGAGAGGAAAAAATCGATGTATACAAGGCCCGGCACGCGCACGTTTGGCCCGAGATGCTCGAAGCGTTGCGCGAGACGGGCTGGCGCAATTACTCACTGTTTCTGCGTCCGGATGGGTTGCTGGTCGGCTACCTTGAAGCGGACGATTTCGCGCAGTGCTGCGCTGCGATGAAAGAGCACCCGGTGAATGCGCGGTGGCAGGCGGAGATGGCGCCGTTTTTCGAATCGCTCGGAGACGGTGCGGCAGATGATAATATGATTCCGCTCGAAGAAGTGTTTCACCTCGACTGAAATGTGGTCTGACCTCGCAACAATAAGGACATGATGATGCGAAATTTCGATTCCATGCGCCGCGCGATTCTGCGCGCAGGCAGCCTGGGCTACATGGGGGCCGTGGTTCCTGCCGTTTCGTTCGCCGCTGCGGCGAAGAAGGGCGGCGCAGCAGCTCCAGGCTCGGGTATGTTTGACGTGCGCGCGTATGGCGCGACCGGCGATGGAAAGACCGTGGATACGCCGGCTGTGAATCGCGCGATTGAAGCAGCCGCGGCAGCCGGCGGCGGTGTTGTGCTGTTCCCTCCGGGAACGTATCTGTGCTTTTCGATTCACCTGAAGAGCAATGTGCACCTGCATCTCGAACAGGGCTCGACAATCCTCGCGGCGGACTCGCCCAAACCCGGCGACACGACCGGTTACAACGGCGGCACCTACGATGCGGCGGAGCCGAAGACTGAATGGGATGCCTACCAGGACTACGGCCACAACCACTGGCACAATTCGTTGCTCTGGGGCGAAGACATTCACGACTTCAGCATTACCGGAACCGGGCTGATCTACGGCAAGGGGCTCAGCTTTGGGGCGGGCCGCAACCCACGCGGCGATTATCCGGTTTACATCGCGGAACAGGCGGGCGTAGGCAACAAGGCCATTGCGCTGAAGAACTGCCGCAACGTCACCTTCCGCGACTTCTCTGTGCTCAAGGGCGGCCACTTCGCGTTTCTGCTCACCGGCGTGGATAACGTCACGATCGACAACGTGAAGATCGACACGGACCGCGACGGCATCGGCATCGATTGCTGCCAGAACGTGCGCGTTTCGAACTGCACGGTGAACTCGCCGTGGGACGACGGCATCTGCCCGAAGTCGAGCTACGCCCTGGGCTATGCGCGGCCGACGAAGAATGTGACCATCGCGAACTGCCTGGTGACGGGATATTACCAGCTCGGCACAGTGCTCGATGGAAGCTTCAAGAAGTTCCCCGCCGACGCGCGGGCGTTCGGAACGGGGCGCGTGAAGTGCGGCACCGAATCGAACGGTGGATTCATCAACATCACCGTGACTGGTTGCGTCTTTGAAGGCTGCCTGGGCTATGCGCTCGAATCCGTTGACGGTGCGCTGCTCGAAGACATCACGATCAGCAACACCACGATGCGCGACCTGGGCTGCGGGCCGATCTTCATGCGGCTCGGCTCGCGCCTGCGCGGGCCCAAAGAATCAACCAAAGTGGGCACGATGAAGCGCATCCTCATCAGCAATCTCGAATGCTATAACGCGCCCAAGCGGCAGGGCTCTATTTTGAGCGGGATTCCGGGTTACGCGATTGAAGATGTGAAGCTCTCGAACATCTATATCGAGACGGTTGGCGGCGGCACAGGCGACGACGCAAAGATCGTGGTTCCGGAGATTGAAGATTCTTATCCTGAGCCGGGCCGCTTCGGCGTGATTCCGGCGTCGGGCTTCTTTCTGCGCCACATGAAACATTTGGAGATGAGTCACGTGGAGATCGCCAATCAAACGCCCGATGCGCGGCCTGCGTTTTATCTGAGCAGCGTGGAGCGGGCGGACTTCTTCGCCGTCACTGCGCCCCGCAATGCGGATGGTACGTTCGCGCTGCACGATGTGAAGGATCTGCGCATCGGCTGGAGCCGGGCGGCGGCGGATACGGCGCTGGACAGCGTGGATTCGAAGGTGGTGTGAATTTAGATCTGTGCTATCCCAGGTCTGAAAATCCAGACCTGGGGCACCCGGCGTTTCTGAAAAACAACGCAGATGAGAAGTACCGGCTTTGGCTGGACGGCCGGCTACGCGGAAGCAGCATATTTGCAAACAGAGACAGGATTGGCGATCCTGGTCCTGATTTTGAGCATGGGCTCTGATCTGCTTTTTGACGCCGGCCACATTCTTGCTGAGGCTCGCGCGGCCGTTCAACGGCAACGTTTAGCAAATCAGTAGGGCCTGTGGATCACGCTTTCGACTCCGTCTCACGCAGGGCGGTGCGGGCGATTTGGAGAGCAGTTGCCCACGGACTGTGTGATTCCGCAGTGCAGTTGTTGACCAAGAATTCCAACGCCTCCCTGAGCCTCCGCTCCCGTCCCGCCAAAAGCTGCGCCTCGTGCTCAAGCCGTCGCACCCGATCATCCAGAGAGTTGCGCTGATCCTGGACGGATTCCAGGTGCGCCTGCGCGGCGGCAAGTTGCCTTAGTAAATCGTGCCGTTCACCGAATAAGCCCATCGTTCTCCTCCTTCGGAAATCGGGCGCACTGAGCGGCGAGGGGCATGCATTAG
>JASHVE010000471.1 GCA_030039675.1 Acidobacteriaceae bacterium
GAGGCCTCGAACACGAAAGCGCGATAATCCGTTAGTGAAAGCGAGCCCACCCAGCTGTCGAAGATCTGGATCACGTCTGCGCCTGCCTGCACCTGCAGCCGGCAGTACTCCGTTAGCACAGCAACCAGTTTGTCCAGGAGACTGCTCCACGCAGTGGGATTGCAGTACATCATCTGTTTGGTCTGGACGTAATTCCGCGAGCTGCCGCCCTCGATCATGTAGCTTGCCAGCGTATACGGCGCGCCGCAAAACCCGATCACGCCCAGCCCGTCGCGAAAGTGCGCTGCCACCTTCTGAATGGCGCGCGCCACATACTCCAGATCCGCCACGCGGTCCGTTCGCAGCGCGTGCACGTCTTCGGTGGTCCGCACCGGATGATGCACCACAGGCCCCTCGCCCGCCTGAAACTCAAACGCCAGCCCCATCGGCTCCAGCGGCAGCAGCAAATCGGCAAAGATAATCGCCGCATCCACGCCCAGCTTCTCCGCAGCCGTAATCGTCACCTCCGCGGCCAGCTCCGGCTGTTTGCAGATCTCCACCAGCGTGTGATGTTTCCTTACGTCACGGTACTCTTGCATATAGCGTCCGGCCTGGCGCAAAAACCAAACCGGCGTGCGATCCACCGGCCGCCGCAGGCAGGCGCGCACAAAACGGCTGCCCGCGAAGATTTCCCCGCCCGCAGCAGATCCCTCAGCATTCAATTCCATATAAGTCAATTTTAGAAGGTCGCGCCGCCCTGGACTGAGATCCGGCACGAACCTGGGTGCCCCATCCTTTCGCGTTTCGTGCGAAAGGGTGGGAAACCACAAACGTCCGCATCATCTCGAACCCAATTCTCCCGTTATAGCAGTTCCCGAATTGGTATATACCGAAGGAAGATGCTTAAGTGGCTTTTTCCTCAAGAAAAGGCCGCCTTGCACGGCGCTCAAAAAGTCGACGTTAATTCGGGAACTGCTCTAGGGAGAACACGAAAATAGCCAGGGTGGAGCGCAGTGCAGCGCTGGAGCTCATCCCAATTCAATTGAATCCGCCCCGGAGGGCCGGTATGAACACGCCTATCAGGCCTGCGGCGCCAACAACTCCGCAAAAAACGGATTCAACATCCGTCCCTGCGGATCCATCTCCCGAACCCACGCGGAAAATTCAAGCCACCGCTGCCCGAAGGCCTGTTCCACATGCTTCCTCTCCACAAACGGGCTCTGATTCAGCAGTGGAATCCCCTTGCGCTGATACGCAAATTCGTTGAACTCCTTCAGGAACGTCTGCCATGCCGTCAAATCGCTCACCGCGTGAATCGGATCAATCGAGAAGATCTCCTCGTCCCACGTGTACGAGAGCAGCGAGTTCCGGTCCGGCCGGATATGATATGAGCCCAGCGGCATATTGCACCTGAACCCCGTTCTCTTGAAGTGTTCTTCGGCAAAGTCGAGGTAGTCGCGCATCACCGCAAGCCACTGCGACCGGGGAAACGCCCAGAACGTGAAGGCATACTTTCCAAAGGTGTGCGTCTTGCTGTAGTCGATGGTCTTGTTTGGCGCAAGCAGCGTAAAGCCTCCGGCCAGATGCAGGCTGTCGTAAAGCAGCTTACATACATCCGCTTCGCCATTCCCCAGCGCATTGCGAATCGCTTGATCGGAGAAGTTGTACGCGATGAAGTGCCCCGCATCCGCCACATCGTGGCTCCATAAGGCTCGCCGCACGTCGGCGCACAGCGCGCCCAGAATCCCCGCCGACTGCACCTTGTGCCGCTGCTGAAATACGCACGTCCTCTGCACCGTCCAGCAAATCAGCCCCTCCGAGGTATCGAGAATCTGATCAACCTCGTCCTGCTTCAGTTCATCGAAGGGCCGCGGCAGATAGCTGAAGTGCAGCGCCTCAATCGGCTTCACCTGCAGCGTCACCTCGTACACAATCCCGATGAGCCCATAGCTCGACCGCACCTTCTTCAGCAGCTCCGCATCGCTCGCCTCCGAAGCCGACTTCAGCGTTCCATCCGGAGCCACCCATTTGATCTCCGTCACGTACGAATTGAACTGCCCAAACTCCACGCCGTCCAGCGCATCCTTGCTGTGGCAGCACGCCGCCGCCCCGAGCCGCATATTGCCAATCTCGATATTCGTGTGCAGCTGCAGTCCATGCGGCCGCAGAGCCTTCTCTGCATCGATCACCTGCAGCCCCGCCTGCGCCGTCATCGTCAGCTTCTGCGCATCGATCGAGATCACCTGCGTCATCTGCGTCATGTCGACGATCGTCCCGTCCGTCGACGCGCACGGCGTGAGCGAGTGATACGTTCCCTTCGCCCGCACCGGCGCCGGATATTTCGCCGCATCGCGCAGCACCGCCTGGATTTCTTCAACTGTCGTGGGAGTAACAATTTGTTGCGGAAAACATGAGATGCTCCCGTCATAATTCACAACACTCGTGGGCACATCGAACCGCCTTCACAAAGTATTTGAACTCCGAAACTACAGAACCGAAGCAGGGGCCGAGAATATCAAAGCCCATCAAAGCCGTTCAAGCTTTAACTTCATCGGCGTCGTCAGCATGCGCGCTTACCAGGCAAGACAATGGGTGCCCCACCTTCGGCGATTCGCGCTCTTCTGCGAATCGGCTAAGGTGGGAAAGCACAACACTCAACCGGCTATCGCCCCGAAAATCTATCTCCACCGGAAGATCCGCAGCGACACCGCAAACGGCACGCAGCACCACGCCAGCAGAAT
>JASHVE010000472.1 GCA_030039675.1 Acidobacteriaceae bacterium
GTGCCGCGGTCGGCCATGGGGTCGAAGCCCATAATGGCTGTGGCGACGGCGTCGGTGGAGACGCAATTGAGGCCGGCGATCAGGACGCCGGGATGGACGGGCTGGTGGATCCAGCCGGGCTCCTGCTGGGGCAGTTCGCCGCCGTTCATGGTGTAGATGCCGTCGATGATGGCGAGATGGATAGGACGGGCGGAGACGAGGTCGGCGGTGATGCGCGGGACGCGGTAGCCGGGATCTTTCGAATTGGTTTTGTCGACGAGGGGCGGCGCGCTCTTTGGCGGAACGCGGGAGCCGGAGTGCATGGGCTCGCGGTAGCCGACGGGTGCGATGCTGGGCTCGTCTTCAGGGGCTTCGCGGCTGTAGATGGTGCAGGGCGTGATGCCGAAGCAGTTCTTCATCGACAGCGTGACGCCGGCGGTACGGTGCTCCTTGAGCTTGGCCAGCGAGACGAAGACGTCGCAGTCGCGGTAGGAGTGATTGAGATCGTAGCCGGCGTACATGAGGCCGCCGCCGGGAACCATGAAGCGAGCGTAGGTTTTTCCGCTGCCGAGGAAGTTGGTGTTTTCGAATTCGACGCGGGGCGTGGCGCTCATGAAATCCTTTGGCTGCCAGCCGGAGGCGAGCATGAATTCTTCGAGTGGCTTTGTGCCGAAGGGCGCGCTTTCGAGCAGGCGGACGCGCTGGGCTCCGGCTTTGCCGAAGAGGTACACCACGGCGCCGATGACCTGAGGGTGAATCCAATGGGTCATCTGGTTGGGCATGGCGTTGAGCTTGTTGCCGGGGCCGCCGGTCATGTTGAGCTTGATGGCGACGGTTTTTCCGCGGACAAGGGTGTCGATGCCGCCGAGCTGATCGAACATCTTGGAGAGTGCGTCGACGACCTGGTGGTTGTACTCGGGGCAGAGACCGATGGCGACGCGGCTGGCGGGAAGGTGCTGGGCTTTGAGCAGACTGGCTCCGGCGGCCATGCTCATGGCGCTGAGGAATTCTCTGCGGGAAGGATGCGTGTTCATCGTCAGGCCGCCTTGCCCCGTTTGCGGGGACGGCAACATTGTACGCTTGGCCGGTGAAGATGGTCAGCGAAGATGTGGGCTCTCTGCCAGACGCTGTATTGTGGAAGCGTGCATCGGACAGCGCTGGTTTGTTTCTGCTGGAGTGTTTCCGGCACAGGTTCTTGTGATCCAGATTTGTGACAGCCCGAGTAGCGCGAAGGTACGCCGAATGCTATGGTTGGCGCTGGCCGTGGTGTTGGTGCTGGTGCGCGCACGGATTGGATGGGGGCTTGAGCCGTCGACGCCGCTCGAGAATTTTGCGCGGCAGTCGTGGGCCACGGAGAGCGGCCTGCCGCAGAATACTGTGCAGGCGCTGGCGCAGACGCGCGATGGCTTTGTGTGGCTGGGCAGCGAGGCTGGGCTGGTGCGGTTCGACGGCGTGAGCTTTGTGGTCGTTGATCGTAACGCAACGCCGGCACTGCCGGGTAATGATATTCGCTGCCTGCTGGCGGGTGAGGATGGGGCGCTGTGGGTTGGCACCAGCGCAGGGCTGGTGCGGTGGGATGGCGGGGTGGTGCGCGTATTTACGACGCAGGATGGGCTGCCGGGGAACAATATCCGCTCGTTGCGGGTGGATGCGCGCGGATTTTTGATTGTGACGACCGAAGACGGAGAAGCGAGGATCGAGGGGACACGCGTGGTTCCGGTCGTTCTCGACAAGCTCAGATCTCAGGCGCCGGGATCAAACATGATTTTCTCGACTCGACTCCCCGATGGGGGCAGCGTAAACGCGACGGTGAGCACCGTCACGCTGACGCTGCGCGGCAGAGACCTTCGCTTGAGCGTGGGCAAGGAATTGCCGGGCAGCCGCATCGACCAACTGCTGGCGGACCGCGAGGGGAGCTTGTGGATCGGTACGAACAGCGGGCTGGCGCGCGTGGTGGCGGGGAAGGTGCAACTCCTGCCGGCGACGGATCCGCTGGCACGGGCAGCGGTGCTGGCGCTGATGGAAGACCGGGAAGGTAATTTGTGGGTGGGCACGGAGACGGACGGGCTACACATTCTACGCGATCAGCGATTTCGCATCTTGGGCGCGCGCGAGGGATTGGCTTCCGACGCAACGACGGCAGTGGTGGAGGATGGCGCCGACACGCTGTGGGTGGGTACGCAGGAGGATGGACTGACGGCGTTGAAGAGGGATGGAAGCGGGTTTTCTGCGGTGCGGTCGTATTCGGTGCGGGATGGGCTGGCGAGCAATGTGATCCTGTCGCTCGCGGCTGCACCTAACAGCGATTTGTGGGTGGGCACGCCGGATGGGTTGAGCCGGATACGTGGAAAGAGTGTGACGACCTACACGTCGGCGGATGGGCTGCCGGACGATTTTATCCGCTCGCTGCTGGTGGATGCGGATGGGTCGTTGTGGATCGGGACAAGGCGTGGGCTGGCGCATTGGCTGCACGCGGGCAGCGGCGCGGGGCCGGGGCAGATTCGGATCTTTACGCAGGCCAATGGACTAGGCAGCGATCTGGTGGGTGCGATGACGCGCGACGCGAATGGCGATCTGTGGGTGGCGACGCTGGCGGGGCTATCGCGCCTGCATGAGGGCGCGATTACGAATTACACCAAGATTACAAATTACACGAGGGTGGATGGGCTTTCGAGCAACGTGGTGACGGCGCTGCTGCGCGAGGATGACGGGCGGCTGGTGATCGGGACGCAGGATCGTGGATGGAATGTGTGGGATGGTCACCGATTCGTTGCGGGGGCGCTCGAGGGCGGAAGTGGTGATCTCGAACAGATCTCTGTTCATGCGATTCTCGATGACAGGCTCGGACACTTGTGGCTTGCGACGGCAAATGGCATTGCGCGCTGCGATCGCGCGGACGCGAGCGCGGTTGGCTGCTCGCATTGGATGGAGTTCGGGCTGGCGGATGGGTTGCGCAGCCGCGAGACGGCTTCGAATAGCCATCCTTCGGCGTGGCGGTCGCGGGATGGGTTGTTGTGGTTCGCTACGCCGAAAGGTTTGGTTGCGGTGGACCCGATGCATTTTCCCGTGAACGCGCTGCCGCCGCCGGTGGCCATCGAGCGCGTCGTCATTGACGACGTCCCCCAAGCACTGCTATTGCATAGAGCGACTTCCTGGTTGAAAGTGCAGGCGGGGAAGGTGCACTTTGAGTTCGACTACGCTGGATTGAGCTTCGTGGTGCCGCAGAAGGTGCGCTACCGGTACATGCTGGATGGCTTCGATCACGGCTGGACCGAGGCCGGTGCGCGAAGGGCTGCGTATTACACGAACATTCCGCCAGGGCGCTACACCTTCAAGGTGCAGGCGGCGAATAACGACGGGGTATGGAATACAGAGGGTGCGGCGCTTGTCTTTGAGCTCCGGCCGCATTTTTATCAGACGGTGTGGTTCTATGCGCTGCTGCTTTTGGCAGCGACTGGTGGCGTGATTTTGCTGCTGCGGCTGCGGTTGCTGCGGGCGGAGCAGGAGTTTCGCGCGGTGCTGGGAGAACGCAGCCGCATTGCGCGCGAGATTCATGACACGCTGGCGCAGGGGTACGCGGGGATCTCGGTGCAGTTGGAGCTGCTGGCAGAGCTGCTGCGGCTGCGGAAAGTTGACGCGGCGCGGGATCAGCTGGACCGGACGCGCGAATATGTACGTGAGGGATTGGCGGATGCGCGCCAATCAATCTGGGCGCTCCGCACAGAGGATCCGGGTGAGACGAAATTGCCGGTGAAGCTGCGGCATATGGCGGAGGCCGCAGCGGGGGATGGGCTGGAGCCGCGATTCAGTGTATTTGGCGCGTATCGTCCGCTGCCAGCAGAGAGTGAGCGCGAATTACTGCGTGTTGCACAGGAAGCGATTCATAATGTAAAAAAGCACGCGGCGGCGAGTGAGATGTGGGTGCAGCTGGAATATGGGCCAGATGCGATTACCCTCGAAGTGCGCGACAATGGGCGAGGTGGCGCAGTGGAGCAGCAGCGCGCGGGACACTTTGGATTGACGGGTATGAAGGAACGTGCGGCGGTGATGAGTGGAACGCTGGAAGTGAGCGGCGCGCCGGGCGAGGGAACCACGGTGCGTTTACGGGCTCCGGCACCGGAAGCAGTTCGGGAGCAAGTGAAAGAGACGCGATGATGAAAGAACCGATTCGGGTTTTGATCGTGGAAGACCACAACGTGGTACGGCAGGGGCTGGCGGCGCTGCTGAAGGTGGTGGATGGCCTGGAAGTGGTGGGCGAAGCGGCAGATGGCGTGGAGGCGATTGGGCAGTTTCGCAAGCACCAGCCAGATATTACGCTCGTCGATCTGCGCCTTCCGCGAATGAGCGGTGTGGATGTGATCCACCAGATTCGCACAGAGACACCGCAGGCGCGGTTCATTGTGCTGACGACATATGACGGCGACGAGGATATCTACCGCGCGCTGAAGGCGGGCGCGAAGGCGTATCTGCTGAAGGGCATGACGAGCGAGGATCTGATCGCGACGATTCGCACGGTGCATGAGGGCAAGTCGCACATTCCGCCTGCGATTGCGGAGAAGCTTGCAGAGCGGATGGGCGCCGAGGAACTGACGCCGCGCGAGTTCGACGTGCTGGAACAGATTGTGCGCGGAAAGAGCAACAAGGAGATCGCGTCCGAGCTGGACGTATCGGAGGCCACTGTGAAGACGCACATCAACAGCCTGCTGGGCAAACTGGGCGTGACGGACCGCACGCAGGCGACGACGGCGGCCATCCAGCGGGGGATAGTGCCGCTCGAGTCGCTGCGGAAGCCGAAAGCATGAAGCGGAGAATGATGAAAAGCGCGGCCCGGTGGGGGGCGATTTTCTTGCTGCTTTGCGGGCTGCCTTGCGCGCGGGCGGAGG
>JASHVE010000473.1 GCA_030039675.1 Acidobacteriaceae bacterium
CTTGATCGTGACGGGGAGTTTGTCGAAGATTCTTTTGGGGACCTCCGGCAGCAGCGCTTCCATAGCGGCGAAACGTTTCGGCAGCAGCTTCTGAAAGCCAAGCTTGCGTGCCACTACCTGCAATCCGCTTTTCTGATAGACGAGAAGCGGAACCGCCAGCAGGCGCAGCCGCGCCGGATGAGGGAAGGTGGCAAAGAGTAATCTGCGGAACAGCTTTTCGCCTGCGCTGCGCGGAATATGACGCTCGATCTGCGCACGCGTGGGCTCGATCAGTTTGTTGTACGCAACTCCGGAGGGGCAAGCCGTCATGCAGGCCATGCAGCCCAGGCAGTTATCCATGTGCGTGCGAAAACGGCCATCCAGCGGTGCCTGGCCTTCGGTCGCTTTCTTGATCATGTAGACGCGCCCACGCGGCGAGTCCATTTCCTCGCCCCACAGCACATAGGTGGGACACGCCGGCAAGCAGAAGCCGCAATGCACGCAATCGTCGATGTACTGCTTTTCCGGCGCATTGTGCGCGTCAAAGCTGGAGGGTCGTTGTTCTTCCGGGGTAACGGTATGCGGCATAATGACTCAGATATTTCCTACAAAGCGGCCTGGGTTCAGAATCCGGTTGGGGTCGAAGCGCCGTTTGATTTCCCGCATCAGCGGCAGCGCGTTGGAGTCACAGCCCCACACATCCAGTCGGCTGCGCAGTTCGTCCGGCAGTTGCAGCACGACCACGCTGCCTCCGGAACCGCGCACTTTTTTGCGTAAGTCTTCGATGGATGCGATGGTCGCATCGCCCGCGGTGTCAAAAGCCATCGCAATGAGGCCGTTAGCCTGGCAGACGACGTGCACTTCGGTTTCATTCGCTGCTGCTTCGCGCTGCAACTCTGCAACGTGCGTGCAAAGTTCGCCAGCCGGAACTGATGCCTTTACGACGACCGGAAAATTCGCATTAAAAAGATTCTGTCGTGCCCGCCAGGCGTCTTCTTCCGGCTCACTGAAGGGAATCCCGCTGAAGATCTTTTCGAGGTCGATCGCGTGCTTGTCGAGGCATTTCGGGACGGCTGCGATGCGAATATCGACGCTGCACTGCGCCTTTTCTGCGCGCATCTGCACACTGGAGGGGACAATGTGCGAATCGAACAGGGCCCGCAACGGTTCCTTGAATTGCGTTGCGTCGCTTGTTCGCGCGGTCCAGGTGCGCACATGCTCTTCAAGCGGATGCAGCCGAAAATTGACGTCGGTAATCACTCCCAGCGTGCCGAAACTGCCTGTCATCAGCTTGTGAAGATCGTATCCGGCTACGTTCTTCACCACCTTGCCGCCGGTCTTTGCGATTGTGCCGTCTGCCAGCACAATCGTCATGCCGATAATCAGATCGCGGAGTCCGCCATAACGCAGCCGCAGCGCGCCGCTGTCATTTGCCGCGACGATGCCACCAACGGTCGCACGATCCGGCCAAAGAGGATCGAGCGAAACCATTTGCCCGTGATGTTTAAGTTCAGCTTGTAACGCCGCCCAGGTGCATCCGGCGTCGGCCGTGCAGGTCATGTCCTGCCAGGAGTGCTCCCGTACGGAGCGCATACGTTCGGTTTTCAACTGAATGCGCACAGCTGCTCGATTGCCCCAATGGCGCTTTGTTCCGCTGCCCATGGGAGTCACGGCAATGCCATTCTTATTGGCGAAACAGACAACCTCAGCGATCTGGCGCGTGTCTGCCGGAGATACAACGATCTGCCCTTCGCGCGTATGCGTGTATTCTCGCCCCACGGTCGCACCAAGGTGGACGATTGCATCTTCGATCGTCAATGCAGCCGATGTGGCCATCAAAAGATCTCCGCGATGCCGGCTGTTTCCAGAGGATGAGGCTTGTAGGGTCCCGGCCGGTCTGCACAAAGCCGCGTCCGCGGAAACACCTTATCCGGGTTGGCGATATTCGCTGGATCGAAGGCGCAGCGCACCAGTTGCATCGTGGCCAGATCCGGCTCTGAAAACATGTAGCCGAGCGCCTCCTGCTTTTCCTTGCCTACGCCGTGCTCTCCGGTGATGGAGCCGCCGCTATCCACACAGAGATGCAGAATGCGGTACGAGAGATCGAGCGCCAATTCCTCCTGCCCCGGAATCGCACGATCGTAGAGCACCAGCGGGTGGAGGTTGCCATCGCCGGCATGAAAAACATTCGCGACGCGCAGATTCACAGCCGCAGCCATGCGTTCGATCTCGGCCAGCACACGAGGCAGGGCAGTGCGCGGAATCACGCCATCCTGCACGATGTAATTCGGCGAGATGCGCCCCACCGCGGCGAATGCTGCTTTGCGTCCCTTCCACACGAGCATGCGTTCTTCATCCGATTGCGCCACGCGAATCTCCGCGGCGCCGTTTTTTTCAGAGATTGCACGAACCTCGCGCATCAGTGTTTCTACCTCGCTCGACGGGCCATCCAGCTCAACCAGCAGCAGGCCGCCACACATGGGATAATGCGCATGCACAGCCGCTTCCGCCGCTTCGATGGCCAGCGTGTCCATGATCTCCATCGCGGAAGGCAGCATTCCGGCTGCGATGATGTCACTCACCGTCTGACCCGCGGCCAGCGGTGATTCGAAGGCAGCCAGCAGAGTTTGCACCACCTCCGGCCGTTTAACGATGCGCAGCGTGATCTTCGTAGCCACGCCCAGCGTGCCCTCGGAGCCCACAAAGACTCCGGGCAGGTCGTAGCCGGGCGGGTCCAGCGCTGGCGAGCCGAGCGTAACGAGCTCACCGTTCGGCAAGACGACTTCTACTGCCAACGTATGCGTGACCGTGAAGCCGTATTTCAGGCAATGTGCGCCGCCGGAATTTTCCGCAACATTGCCGCCAATTGTGCAGACAGACTGCGAAGACGGATCCGGCGCGTAGAAATAACCATTCAGCGCAACGCGCTGCGTTACGTGCGCGTTAATGACACCCGGCTCGACCACGACGTAGCGATTGGTGAAGTCCACTTCAAGGATGCGGTTCATGCGCGCGAGGCTGATGACCACCCCACCCGCGGCCGGTAGCGCACCGCCGCTTAGTCCAGTACCCGCACCGCGGCTGACGAAGGGAATGTTGTGCCGTGCACAGACGCGCACCACAGCCTGCACTTCGGCAGTGCTGCGCGGCAGTACAACGGCGCCCGGAAGCACACGGTAGTTGGTCAAGCCGTCGCACTCATAGGTCTGCAACTGGCTTTCCCCGGTGATCAGGCCGTCTGATCCGACGGCTGCGCGCAATTCGGCGATATGGCTGGCGGCGAGCATGGGTCGCAAACAGCTTACCCGATCAAAGCGTCTGTTGGCTCAAGCTTTTAGCAAAAATGGTATTACCTTTCAACATTTAAGATGGAACTGCTTTATTTTGCGGATTTTTCGCCGCTTGATCCCTCTCGCAGAAGAAAGTCGAAGTCGCAGCCCCGGTCGGCTTGCAGCACGGAATCCTCGAAGAGCCTTGCGTAGCCGCGAATTGCCGGCGCGCGATGCGGGGGCCGCTGTTTCCATGACGCGAGCCGTCGCGCGAGCTCGGACTCGTCAACCAGCAACTCGAGTTTTCGTGCTTCCACATCGAGCAAAATCCGGTCTCCGGTCTCGACGACGGCCAACGGCCCGCCGGTTGCGGCCTCCGGGACGATGTGCAGCACAATGGTCCCAAACGCCGTGCCGCTCATGCGCGCATCCGAGATGCGGACCATGTCTTTCACTCCGTCGCGGGCCAGCTTCGTCGGAATCGGTAGATATCCGGCCTCCGGCATCCCCGGCGCACCTTTTGGTCCCGCGTTGCGCAACACCAGAACGTCGCCAGCTTGAACTTCGAGATCCGGCCGGTCGATGCGCGCGATCATATCCTCGACTGAGTCGAAGACCACCGCCCGACCGGTGTGGTGCATCAGCTCCGGCGATGCCGCCGACTGCTTGATGACCGCTCCGTGCGGCGCGAGATTGCCATGCAGCACGGCCATCGCGCCCTGGTCCTTGAGCGGCGCCGTCAGAGTGCGGATCACATCCTGTCCCGGTAGGTCCTCGGCGCGCGCAATCACCTCGCTCAGTACGGTGCCACTGACGGTCGGTGCATCGAGATGCAGAAACGGCTTCAGCTCGCGCATCACAACAGGCAGGCCGCCGGCGTTGTGAAAATGCTCCATGTAATGCACACCGGAAGGCTTCAGATTTACCAATACCGGCACCTGGCGACCTAGCCGGTCGAATGCATTGAGATCGACCGTCACGCCCGCACGGCCGGCGATTGCTGTCAGATGAATAATCGCGTTGGTCGAGCCGCCAATCGCCTGCAGGACGGCCATTGCATTGTGCACGGACGCCGGGGTAATCAACTCGCTGGGCGTCGGACTTCCGCGCAACGCCATCTCTGCCGCGCGCTTGCCGCTCGCTTCCGCGATGCGGCGCCGGTCCGCGTGCACAGCCGGCGCAGTCGCGCTCAGCGGTAGCGCCAAGCCCATTGCCTCCAGAAGGCAGGCCATGGTACTGGCCGTGCCCATCACCATACATGTGCCGACGGAAGGTGCGAGCCGGCCGCTGATCTGGTCGATCTGTTGCTCATCGATTTTGCCGGCGCGAAACTGGCTCCATAAACGACGGCAATCTGTACATGCTCCGAGCACTTCGCCGCGATGATGACCTACGACCATCGGGCCCGTCGGAACGGCGATCGCCGGCAGATTCACGCTGGCCGCGGCCATCAGTTGCGCCGGCAGTGTTTTGTCGCAGCCCCCAATCACCACCACCGCGTCCATCGGCTGCGCGCGGATCATCTCCTCGGTGTCCATCGCCATCAGGTTGCGCAGGAACATCGAAGTGGGATACGCGAAGCTCTCATGGATTGAGATGGTAGGAAAAACCATGGGCATGCCGCCGGCCAGCATCACGCCGCGTTTCACGCTCTCAATCAGCCCCGGCACATTGCCGTGGCAGGGATTGTAGTCGCTGTAAGTATTGGTAATTCCGATGATCGGCCGGTCGAGCGC
>JASHVE010000474.1 GCA_030039675.1 Acidobacteriaceae bacterium
GCATTTCTCGTAGCTGCGGCCGCCTTTTACTCCATGCACGCCCACTCGCTCAGTTTCTGGAGCCTGATCCTGAGCCGCCTGGTCTTAGGCATTGGCGAAAGCCTCGGCTCAACAGGAGCGACGCTGTGGGGCATCACCAGCGCCGGGCCGGAGGCAACCGCCAAAGTGATCTCGTATAACGGCATCTGCACCTATGGTGCCATGGCGTTGGGTGCGCCGCTCGGCGTGGTGATGGACCAGCAGTGGGGCTTAGCCTCACTGGGGATCTTCACTATCTTCATTGGCGCATTCAGCCTGGTGCTGGCGACGCGCAAAGGCCCCGTACCGGTGATTGCGGGCGAGCACCTTCCCTTCAGTCACGTGCTGGGCCGCGTGGCGCCGCACGGCATGGGGCTGGCGCTGGGCGGTGTCTGCTACAGCGTGCTGGCCACATTCATCACGCTTTTTTATGCCGCACGCCACTGGAATGGCGCAGCCCTGTGCCTGACCGCCTTCGGCGTTGCCTTCATTCTGGCCCGGCTCTTCTTCATCCAGACGATCAACGCTTACGGCGGATTCCCCGTCGCCATTGTCTGTCTCTGCGTCGAGTCCATCGGATTGTTTCTGCTCTGGCGCTCGAACGCACCCTCGGTCGCCCTTACCGGTGCGTCGCTCGGCGGCTTTGGCTTCTCATTGGTGTTTCCGGCCATCGGCGTAGAGGCCGTCAAACGCGTTCCGGAAAACAACCGCGGCACCGCGCTGGGGGTGTTCACCGCCTTCGCCGATGTCTCGTTCTTTCTCGTCGGCCCCATCGCCGGAGCGGTCATTGGACTCTTCGGCTATAGCAGCGTGTTCCTTTTCGCGCTGATCAGCGTGCTCACAGCCCTGGGCATTGTCATCGTCCTGCGCCGGGTTCAGAAAGACTGAGCGCGCTCACCGCGCGCTATATTCCACGTCGCTCACGTGCTCGAGCCACGTCACTTCTACGCCGTTTGCATCGGCCTCCTGGAGCGCCAGGTGAACCATCGTGTTCTGCGGCGCGGCACCATGCCAGTGGCGCTCTCCGGGCGCAATGAACACCGTATCGCCCGGATGGATGGGCCGCACGGGCTCGCCCTCGCGCTGCACCAGCCCCGTGCCCGTCAAAACATGGAGCACCTGGCCCACCGGGTGTGTATGCCACGCGGTGCGCGCGCCCGGCTCAAAGCTCACGCGGAACAGCCGCACCCGCGATGGTTCCGCAGCGCGCACAATCTCGTCGACCCACACGGTGCCGGTAAAATACTCCGCGGGACCTTTGCGGCTCGACCGGGCCGCACTTTGCAGAATCTCCATTGGAAATCCCCTCTAACGCGAAATGGCCATCCCGCAGGATGGCCATTTTCTGATCGCTGACAACTGACCACTGTCAGCTGTCTGTTTTACCGCTCGCCCTTGCGCCAGTTGATCAGATCGCCCAAGGTCGTGGTCGAGCTCGAAACCGGATGCTTGTGGCTCTCCTGCTTGTAGCTCTCGACCTGAGCGCGGCTGGCTTCATGGCCCACAGCGCGCAGGCTCAAGCCGACCTTCTTCTCTTCCACGTTGATCTTGATGATCTTGAAGTCGTGCTCCTGACCCTGTTCGAGCTTGGCGTGAGCATCGCCCGGATCGCCGGCCTCGGAGATGTGGCACAGACCCTCCACGCCCTCCGCGATCTCGACGAATGCGCCGAACTGGGCCGTGCGCAGCACCTTGCCGTGAACCACGTCGCCTACGCGATGCGTGGCGAAGAAGCTCTCCCAGACATCCGGCTGCAGCTGCTTGATGCCCAGGCTCAGGCGGCGGTTCTGCGGCTCAACGCCGAGAACAACGGCCTTCACCTTTTCACCCTTCTTCACCACTTCCGAAGGATGCTTCACGCGCTTGGTCCAGCTCAGATTCGAAACGTGCACCAAACCGTCAATGCCGTCCTCAATCTCTATGAACGCGCCGAAATCGGTGAGGTTGCGGACGCGGCCCTCGACCACGGTCCCCACGGGATAACGCTCGGTGAGGTTCTCCCACGGGTTCTCCAGAAGCTGCTTCATACCCAGCGAAATGCGCCGGTCAGCAGGATTCACGCTCAGCACAACCGTGTCAACTTCATCGCCGGGCTTGACCAGCTTGGAGGGATGCTTGAGCCGCTTCGACCAGGTCATCTCCGAAAGATGAACCAAGCCTTCGATGCCCTGTTCCAGTTCGATAAACGCACCGTAATCGGTCACCGACAGCACGCGGCCATGAACACGCGCTCCCACCGGGTAGCGCTCTGCCGCATCAAGCCACGGGTCGGGGGTCAATTGTTTGAAGCCCAGCGAGACGCGCTGCTTGTCTTTGTCGAACTTGAGCACCTTCACCTGGATCTCATCGCCCACGTTGACCAGATCGCGGGGATGCGTGAGCCGGCCCCAGCTCATGTCGGTGATGTGCAGCAGGCCGTCGATGCCGCCCAGGTCAACAAAGGCGCCGTAGTCGGTGAGGTTCTTGACGGTACCGGTGAGCACCGCGCCCTCACCCAGGTGCTCCATCGTCGCCGAACGCTTGGCGTTCTGCTCTTCCTCAAGCAATTCCTTGCGGCTCACCACCACGTTGCCGCGCTTCTTGTTGAGCTTGATCACCCGGACTTCGATCTGCTGGCCGAGATAACCGTCGAGGTTGCGGACGGGACGAATTTCGAGCTGCGAGCCGGGCAGGAACGCCTTCAGGCCGATGTCCACGGTCAGGCCGCCCTTTACGCGGCTCACCACCGTGCCCATCACCGGCGTCTTCTCGTTCGCAGCCTTCTCGATCGTGTCCCACACACGCAGGCGCTGCGCCCGCTCGTAGCTCACCAGGTAGCCGCCCTCGGGCTCCTCGCGCTCAATGACCACGTCGATAATGTCGCCGGGATGAAACTTCGCCGCACCGGTATGGTCCACCACCTGGTCCAGAGGCACCAATCCCTCGGACTTCAGGCCTACGTCCACCACCAGGTACTTTTCCGTCTGCTTGATCACGGTGCCGGGGACAAGCTTGTCTCCGTAGGCTTCGACGGCAGCAGCCTCAGCAGCCTGCTCGCGCTCGAACGCCTCAAGCGCCGCGGAGAAATCCTCCGCTCCGTCCTGCGCGGCCACAGGCTCGGCGACCGGTACGGTCCCAGATGCCGTGTGCGTCGTCTCGGGCTCGGAGTGTACTTCTAAGGGAACCTGAGCCGCTGCTGTCGACAAGGTTATATGGGTATCGGCGTCCAGCGCATTTGCTTCGACGGCGTCAGCGGTCTCGAGGTTGGACGTGGATTCGTACGACGGCTGCTCGAACTCCGTCGCAGGGTCTAGAGTAGGGGTTTCCAATTCGGTGTTCAGGGTTATGCTCTCGGGTTCGGGATTGAGGACGTTTGCCATTCCTACCAGCTCCGGGATTTCTCACTTGTGCGGTGGTCTGGGCCTGCCGCTGGTTGGCCCCCTCGCCACGATTGCCGCAGCCCGGGCGCCTTCAAGCCTCGTCCCTGCCGTTGCACTCTATGGCAAGCCGGTTGAAGTTTTCCGAAGCGACAGCGCCCCAGTGCTCTTGCGCTAGGGAACGGGGCGACTGTCTCCTTGGGAAACACCCGGCAGGCAATGGCTTGCTGGAGGGCGGCCGCAACTCACTGCTGGAAATCCGCGCAGGAAGCTACGCTCACGAGTGTAGCAATCTCTGCAAGTCAGCGTCAAACTACCTTTTCGATGCACCGTGCCGTCGTTTGGTACTACAAAGTCCGCATTTGTTTGCGCAAAGCCTCATCCCTGCACGGTTTGGCGCGAATCGCAAATCGCCCGCGTAATCCCCTCTATACTGAAGCGGACGGCTCAACGGTGCGATGGAACACTTCTGGACTCCCTGGCGCTATAACTACGTCACCACGGCGGACAGAGCCGTGCGCCCCGGCATTCCCGATGCGCTTGCCGCATGGTCCGGAGACACCGGCTGCGTCTTTTGCAATCTCATCGCCTCTGTCGATCACGCCATCGCGCAGGGGATGGATCGCGAGGAAGCAGAAGCCGCCGGGGGGATCATCCTCCGCGCGAAACACTGCTTCATCTGCCTGAACGCCTTTCCCTATACATCAGGCCACGTGATGGCCATGCCCTACGCACATCTAGACCGGCTCTCTCACCTGCCTGCCGAGGCGGCACACGAGCTCATGGATCTTGCCCAGCTCACCGAGCGCGCCCTCGATCGCGTCTACACGCCGCATGGCTTTAACTTCGGCTTGAACGTGGGCCAGGCTGCGGGCGCGGGGGTGGCCGGTCATCTCCACCTGCACGCCATGCCGCGCTGGATCGGCGATACGAATTTCATGACGACGGTGGCAGAAACCCGCGTGCTCCCCGAAGACTTGGATACGACGTGGAAGCGCCTGCGCGCGGCGGTTGCAGAGCTGGCCAGCGAGTCTGCGGCGAAGCCCTGAGTTCGGACTAATCGAGACGCGCGCGGCTCGCGACGCGATCGGTTCAGCGGGAATTCATCTCACCTGGCTCGCCGCTTTCATTCGCTTCCGCGGCAAGCGCGAAGCCGGGTTCGTCTATGTCAGCAGTCTCCAGCAGCTTCGCCGATAGCGACTTGCGCGGCTTGACACCAAGCTGGCGCAGCATCTCTACCTGCTTGATCAGGTTTCCGCTTCCCTCGCTCAACTTGCTCCGTGCATCCTCGTAGGAGCGCGTCGCATCGCGCAGGCCTTTGCCGATTCTCTCCATGTCGTCGACGAAGCCGGCGAATTTTTCGTAGAGCTTGGCGCCGCGGTCCATCACTTCTTTCACGTTCCGCTCTTGCCTTTCCTGCTGCCAAAGCACATGCACAATGCGGATGATGTAGAGCAGCGTGGTCGGGCCAACCAGAAGAATCCCCTGCTGGTAAGCATCGGCCCACAGCGCAGAGTCGTTTTGCAATGCGAGCAGGAAGGCCGGCTCGACCGGCACGAACATGACCACGAAGTCAGGCGATTCGATGCCGGGCAAGCGATGATAGCCGGCTTGGGTCAATCCCGCTACGTGTCCGCGCACGCTGGCCAGATGCAGTTTGAGGGCGGCCGCACGTTCGGCATCCACAGCCGCATTGACGTAATCGGTATACGCCGTGAGCGACACCTTTGAATCGATGATCAGGTGACGGCTGCCCGGCAGGTTCACGATTACATCCGTTCGCGGTGACCTGGTCTTTCCGCTCTCCTCGTCTTCTACCGAAAAGCTTTGCTGAAAACTGTATTGCTCGCCTTCGCGCAGCCCTGCTTTTTCCAAAAGATCGCGGAGGATAAACTCGCCCCAGTCACCCTGCGCTTTTGCAGAACCGCGCAATGCTGTGCTCAGGTTGCGCGCCTCCTCGGTGAGTTGCTGATTCAGCCCGCTCAGCGCGCCGATCAGAGTTTCGAGCTTCGTTACACCCGTCTTTGAATCAGTCTGGGCTTCCTCGACCTTTTTGCGAAAATCGTTGATCTGCTCACGGAGCGGAGTGAGCAGCGACCCGAGCTCATTCTTGTTCACTTCGGAAAATGTCTTTGACTTTTGTTCGAGAATCTCACCGGCCAGCGCCTGAAATTGATCCGCGAGAGTCTTCTTGGCTGCCTCCAGGAGCGCCAGCTTTTCGGCCATGTTCTTCTGCTCGTTCTCGATCCTCGTGTTCAACTCCGCAATGGTATTCGCAGACTGGTTTGCTTCTTCACCTTTGGCCTTCAGGTCGGCACGCAACTGATCGCACTCGGCCAATAGCCGCGCAATCGTCTTATCCCGTTCCGCGGCCAGCGACTCAAACCCGGCGCGTGCCGCGGCCTCGTCCTGCGCCTGCTTGAGAGCGGCTTGCGTTGACTTGAGCTGCTCGGCCTGCTCGCGGCTGCGCTGCTCGAGATCGGTGATGCGCTGTTTGAACAGCGACCTTTCCGAGCGGGCAAACGCACCGCGCAGCAAAAATCCGACCACGGTTCCTAGAACTGCAACAGCGATCACCCCAACAACCAGAGCCACCATGAAATTCCCCTTCGCCTAATGTACGCCTTGCCCCTGTGCAATTTGCCGTGTTTTTTTCTATTCCCTATTCGCTGTCCCCTACTCCCTTGTAACTCTGTAAGTTCCCACAGGCGCGCGGCTTTACACCCCCCGCCCCGCCCAGTAGACTTAAAACTTCGGGACCATGCGCTTCTTTCCGGCGCGGTGGTTGTCTTTCCCTGCCTGAGACCGGTATTGTAGGCAGCGGGGCAGGCTGGTTTTTAGCTCCTGAAAATTTTCCCGGCGCGAAGCAATGAGGAGAAGCGTGCATGGCCGTTGAAGAAAAGGTTAAGCAGATCATCGTCGAGCAGTTGCAGGTGGATGAAGCCGAAGTGACCCCCGGTGCCAGCTTTCAGGAAGACCTGGGCGCCGACTCGCTCGACGTGGTCGAGCTCGTGATGCAGTTCGAAGAAGCATTCGATCTCGAGATCCCTGACGAGGATGCGGAAAAGATCAAGACCGTAAAGGATGCTATCGACTACATCGAGAAGAACGCGAAAGGCGGCAAGTAGGCTTTGACCCAGGTATCGACGCGCAGAGTCGTGGTTACGGGCCTGGGGCTGCTGTGCGGCGTAGGCAACACCGCCCCCGAGGTTTGGCGGCAGCTCGTGGCCGGGGCCAGCGGTATGGCTCCCATTCAGGGATTCGATACCACCGGCTATCCGGTCACCTTCGCCGCCGAGGTGAAGAACTTCGACCCCCTCAATTTTGTGGAGAAAAAAGAAGCGCGCAAAATGGGGCGCTTCATTCACTTCGCCTTTGCGGCTGCGCAGGAGGCGATGGCCCAGTCGGGCCTCAAGATCACGCCGGAGAACGCCGACCGCGTCGGCGTCTTCATCGGCTCCGGTATCGGCGGATTCGAGATCATCGAGCGCGAGCACGCCAACCTGATGAATGGCGGACCGCGCAAGCTCTCGCCATTTTTTATTCCCGCAACCATCATCAACATGGCCGCCGGCCAGCTCAGTATCCGTTACGGCGCCAAAGGTCCCATCTCCGCCACGGCGACGGCCTGCGCCACCAGCGCGAACTCCATCGGCGATTCGGTGCGCATGATCCTGCACGGCGATGCAGACGTGATGATCGCCGGCGGATCGGAAGCTGCGGTTACGCCGCTTTCGGTGGGCGGATTTGCATCGATGCGCGCGCTCTCTACGCGCAACGGCGACCCCACGCGCGCAAGCCGTCCTTTCGACAAGGACCGCGACGGCTTCGTGATCGGCGAGGGTGCGGGCATCCTGATCCTAGAAGAGCTCGAATTTGCGCGGGCGCGTGGCGCGACGATTCTGGCCGAAATCATTGGCTACGGCATGAGCGCCGACGCCTATCACATGACTGGCATCGCGCCGGAAGGCGCAGGCGCGCAGCGCAGCATGCGGGCGGCCCTCAAAGATGCGGGCATCGAGCCCCGCGAGGTGGGCTACATCAACGCCCATGCTACTTCAACGCCGGCCGGCGATGGCAATGAATCGCGCGCGATCGAGCTGGTGTTCGGCGAACACGCGCTGAGCGGCGCGGTCAAGATCTCCGGCACAAAGTCCATGACCGGCCACCTGCTCGGCGGCGCGGGTGGGCTCGAGGCCGGCATTACGGTACTGGCACTGCAAAACCAGGCTCTGCCCCCGACGACCAATCTCGACACACCCGATCCTGAGTGCCGGCTCGATTACGTGCCGAACCAGGCCATCGGACACAGCTTCGAGGTGGCGCTGTCGAACTCCTTCGGTTTCGGCGGCATCAACGCCTCGCTCGTCATGCGGCGGTGGGTGGAGTAGGCCGTCAGCCCATCACGGCTGCGCCGATCACGCCGATGATCACCACGATCACCCACCAGCCGAATACGGCAATGTAGCCTGAGCTGCGCTTTACGCCAGCTACGGCGGCGACGCCGATGCTTAACAGCACCAACGTCCAGATCGTTACTGCGTCCAGCGAAGTGGCGAGCGCGTATAGAGCTTTGTTGGTATCTGTCGGATCAAGAAACGCGCCAATATTCGTGGGCGCGAAGTTCTTCACATTGAAGGACTCCGGTGCCTCGCCCGCGTAAATGACTACGATTCCCAGGAGTGCCTTCAGTAATTGCGGGAGCCAGGCGTAGTAGTACACCGCGAAGATACTCCCGAACTTCGCCTTTCCGCCAAATGCGAAATTAATGGTTCCGAGCAGGACAAGAGAAAGTATGGCAAGATACGCAAGCCCGATAACGGGTGCGGCGATAAACGAAACTTCGGTGAATCCCAGCCAGAATTGATTGCTCTTCTGCCGCTGCTCCGGGGTTGCCTGCTCCAGCTGCGCCTGCGCTCTCGGGTTCATGTGGATCTGGTTGTCCAAAACCTGCTGCAATCCGATCCTCTGGTCGACAGCGGCAAACAAAATGTACCCCACAACCGCCAGAAGGACGAACGGCAGCCACCAG
>JASHVE010000475.1 GCA_030039675.1 Acidobacteriaceae bacterium
GGAAACAGCCTTTAACACATAAAGACCGATCGACGGATGAGTGTAGATTTCCCTTATCGGCGTTCGTAAACAGCCCGTGCCTGCGCATAGATCGCGATCAGTCTGTCTGCCTGCTCCTGTGTCAAAACGTGCTCCTCGACCTGCTCGTGTATGTGCGCGGTCAATTGATCGATCCAGTCCAGAAAATACTTTGCATCGGCGCGTGCGTCCCAATGCCCGCCAAGATAAATGGGCGACGAATGCGCGAGCCGGACCGTGTACGGGGTGTTTAAGAAGCAGCGCGCGGCGATCCAGGTGTATCCACCATCATCGAGATTCGCCTGCACGTGGAAGTGAGTGGCACGCGCACCGGGCGTCCATGTCTGAATGACTTTGCCGTTGGCGACAATCTCTACGCGCGCGATGGGCTCCCGCGCCTTTGAGGAGACGTCGACATGAATGCGCACACCGCGCCGCGCTGCGTGAAAGAACAGGATCGGGCCATTAGTGACAAAACTTTGACCGCTGCGCACCGCTGCATACCATTTCTCAAGAGAGAATGGCCCATCGATGTGAGCGTAGATCCGGTTGTATCCCGCCGGGCTCGGCATCACGCCCGTGCCCGTACCAGCGGAAGGTGCAATTTTGAAACCCAGATTCAGATAGCGATAGTAGAGGTCGAGCGTGTAATTTACAAAGCCCGTCGCGCCTGGATATGCGACGCGGTCAATGGGCCTGCCCCAGTACTCGCCGGCATCGATGCCGTATTGCATGAACTGGTTGTTGATGATGTCGATGGAGTCCGGAGTCTGGAGAGCAACCATCACGGGCACCTCCCACCAGATAGGCATATCGATGTCGAACCACGGCAAGCTGTCGCCAGACTGGCGTTGGGCAAGTGCGGTGCGCACATAATCGAACCCTGGAGGGTACCAGCCATTCTCATCCTGGAGAGTGAGGCGATCTTTGAGGCCATCGACAATCCATGAGCCACCGCGGCGTTCGTCTTCCACATTTTTTTCCGAGATCCAGCGGTCGCGCGCCGTCTGCTGCAACGTCATCGAGGGCCAGAGCTTGTCGAACAGCTCGTGCTTATTCCGGTCGGTGAGCACGACCAGATTGAGGTCTTCGGCCTCAGCCACCGCGGACGCCTGCTGCGGTGTTCTGTGAACGTGCATATCCGCAGACCACCAGCCCTTCTTTTCCATCCACACCCAAGGTTGAAGTTGCACCTCCAATTCTTTCGGCGCGTCCTCGGATACTGGAACCTGCTGCTCGAAATGCTCGTATTCAAGCCCGTGCTCGACGACGACGGTATAAGTCCCCGCCGGCAGTTCGACAACACTTTTGCCATTCATCAAAAAGCTGCCCAGATACCACGGCAGACCGCCGCGGGCCTTGGTCTCGCCGCTCAGTTGAGCGGCGCTCGCCTGGTACATCTTTCCATCCGCGCCGCGTATTTCGACGCGGCACCAGATGGGGCGATTCTTTTCGTCCTTCACTTGGAGCCGGAGCTCGGCTGCATGTAACGCCAGGCTCCAGCCAGCCAGCATGAACAGGGGGAGGGCCTTTCTCTGTCTTTGTCTTTTCCAGGACCGCATTCCCTTCTCCGGCATCCTGGATCAGTGTGTCGCCATACCATGCGCACGCAGGTACTCGACCAGCTGGGCGGGACGATCGGTCTGAATGCCGGTGGCGCCCATGTCGATCGCCTGCTGCCATCCTTCCGGGTTATCCGTCGAGCCCATGCGGTCGACATAAACGTCCGCGCCGGAGTTCTTGGCGCAGGCGATAACGTCCGGCGTGAAGTCGCCGGCCCCGAAAGCGAGCACCTGCGGATGGATGTTTTTGACCAGAAGCCTGCAAATATCGGCGTTCTGAGCCTCTGGCATAACCTTCAGGTCAGGACGAATCTTGTGCACGTCGTAGAGGAAAAATGGATTGCCGTAGATGACGACGTGATTCTGCATGTCGTGAGCGACGATCGTATCGACCAACTGCTGCGGATCAGCGTTTTTGGTATCGACATACACATTGATTTTCCCGTGCGCCAGATCGAGCACCTCGTCGAAGGTCGGCACTTTGGTTCCGGCAAACTGCGGCGCGTATTTGGCGCCCGGATCGAGGGCGCGGATCTGATCCAGCGTCATGTCGTGAATGTAGCCTTGGGCTTGCGTGGTCCGGTTTACGGTGTTGTCGTGCATCAGCACCAGCTTGCCGTCCGATGTTGTCTGCACGTCCACTTCGATGAAATCGGCGCCGTCATCGATGGCGGTCTGATAGGCGGGGACGGTGTTTTCGGGATGGTGCAAATGCTCGCCGCGATGAGAGATCGCCATGATCTTCCGCGGCTGCTCCGTGGCTGGGGGCTGCTGCGGGACAGGCGCCGCAGCTTGTGCTGCGGCGAATCCTGAAACCAGGCAGAAAAGGGCTGATGCCTGCATCATTCTCTGAAACAAATTGACTCTCCTTAGGAGTTAGTAGGAATGAACTTTCTTCGTGCTGCAGCATCCGCTCAGAAGCGGATGCGTCCGCTCACCAGCAGTTCGCGTGAGTCTTCTGCACCCGTCACCTGACCAAAGTTCGCGGCAGTGATCGTGGTGCTCAGGCCATCGAACTGCGGGTGGTTGAATACGTTGTAAGCATCGCCGCGCAGAGTAAAGACCATGCGCTCCCAAACCGGGATATCGCGCATGAGCCCGACGTTCCACACATTCTGGCCGGGGCCGAAGAGCGTAGCGCGGGGGGCATTGCCGAACGTGTCCTGCGGCGTGATCTGGAATGCGCCAATGTTGAACCACTTGGCCACCGTGCGCTGCCCTCTTGCAATGTTTGGATCGCCAACCTCAGTGGCGTACTGTGCGCCGTTATACAGGCCCGTGGTATCCGCCTGAGAGATGTTGTAGGGATAACCAACCTGGAACGATGCAATGGTGCTTCCCCGCCAGTGTCCGATAACCTCGTCCGCAATGCGGTTGCCGGTCTTGAACCGGCCTCCTGCACCAAGCGGCAGATCGTATACGCCCGTAACAGAAAGGCGCTGCGGAATGTCGGTCATGGCGGTGCCCCATTGCGCGCGCAAGTCATAGACATTCTGATTGCCCACCGCATCGCCGCGCGCCGAGGGATCCACATCGTCCATCTGCTTGGCATAGGTATACGCCACAAGCATTGAAAGCCCCTGACTCCACTTGTGAGTGAGCTGCGTCTGTAGCTCCGCATAAGCTGAAGCCCCGCCGTTGTAGTAATAGGAGACGTTCAGCACCTGCGGGTAGGGCCGCAGGCTCTGTGCCGTGCTCAAGCCGTAGCAGCAGCCAGTGCTGGGAGCAATCTGGTTTACCTGCAGAGTTACCGGCATGTGCACGCCGTGGTTGCCCTGGTAATCCACCTCGGCAAGCCAACCATGGCCAAAGTCCTGCTGCACGCCGAACTGCCACTGCTGCACGTACGCCAGCGTGCCGTTCGACTGCAGCTCGACCACGTTTGATGTGGGATGAGTCAAGCTGGTCGGAATGTTCGGCTCGCCATTCGCTCCCACATTCGGCGAGTAAGGAGGTACGCCATTTTTCAGCTGATAAACCGGCGTAGTTGGAGTGCCCGTAAAGGTGGTTGAAACCGTTGACTTCGAAGTGAACGCGACCCCGCCAAAACCGATTCCCGGCAGCTCGTAGATGCCGTATCCGCCGCGAACAACGGTGTTCCTGAACGCGTGATAGCTGAACCCCAGGCGCGGCAGAAAGCCCTTCCAGTAGGCGCCGACGAGATTATGCGGAGCGCCGTTATAGCCCGCAAATTCGATGGCGCCCATCTTGCCGGTGGTTGGATCTACCTGGCTCGGGTTGAAGGTGTACATCTGGTTGTTGACTTCGGCGTAGGGGCCGTCGTACTCCCAGCGCAGCCCTGCGTTCAGTGTGAGTTTCTGGGTAATGCGGTCATCGTCTTGCACGTAGAGTGCGGAGTACTTGGCGACTTCGCGGAACCAGGTATTGTTGGTGCTGATCGTCGTGGTGTAGGGCAAGCCCAGCTCAAGATCGGGCAGACCCGTCTGGGGCTGCCCGTTGATCGAAGTGAAATCGCCGTTAAAGGTATAGCTGCCCGCGAGGTTGCCCGGCCCGTAGCTGCTGTAGATGTAATCCATCCACTCGCCGCCGAACGAAAGCGTATGACGGCCGAGCTGAACAACGACGGCGTCGTTCAGAATATAGTGGCCGTCGAGATTCCACGAATAGGAGCTGGCGCCAAGAGAATACAGGCCGGTGACTGCAAGGCTCGGGAATTGCGACAGTGTCACGCCGGTCAAACCGATGGAGTCGACCGAAGGGACATCCGGATAGTTGAAGTTCACCTCCGACACGTAGCCAAAACGGGCTTCGTTGGAGATCTTCGGGCTGAAGATGTGGCTCCAGGAGGCTTCGTAGTGGTCGTCGGTCCAGCCGTTTACCGCAGAGGTGTTGGCGGCATTCGGAACGTAGTCGACAGCGGAGCTCCTCGGACCATCGCGAGAAAACTTGGCCCAGATGTGATCGTAGTCCGAAACGTTCCAGTCAACGCGGTCGGCGTTATAGAAATAGCCGCTATATCCGTCGGGATAGGCGCAGTAGTTGTCCGTAAGGTAGTTGCAGTTCGGCGCCGGGAAAAATGCGGCCAGCTTCGTGCCCACTGTATCCATGCGCCCTGAGGGAATCTTGTTGCCGGGAAATGGAGTGCCGGTCAGTTTGCCGTTCACATAGGCCAGAGTCTGGGGATCATAAATCGTCGGCGTTGGATTGCCGTTTGGCAAAGGACCTGAAAAATCGCCGCTCAGTTCCGCAGCAGTGGGCACATTGGTGTGCAGCGTCTTCGAACTGGCATTTCTGGTGTCCTCAAAGTCGGTAAAGAAGAAGAGGCGATGCTTGCGGCCATTGATGATCTTCGGAATGTAAACGGGTCCGCCGAGCGATCCGCCGAAGTAATTGAAAACCTGGACAGGGACAGGCGTGCCAGGAGCCGTGAAATAACCAAGCGCATTCAAACTCTGATCGTTGTGGTACTCAAAGAGACCGCCATGCAGGCTTGCGGTGCCAGATTTCGTAGTGGTTAAGATAGCCCCGCCACCGCTTTGCCCATATTGGGCAGAGAATGGCGCTGTCAACACTTGAAGCTCTTCCGTGGAATCGGGCGTCGGCACCAGACCATAGGTGTCATTTACTCCCATATTGCTGGGCAGGCCGTCGACAATGATTGGGTTGGTGTCCGGCCGGCCGCCGCCGAGCGAGATGTTATTCGGGTTGCTGTAATCGGGGCTGGTGCTCGAGACGCCAGGCGACTGGGCTGCCAACAACAACTCTTCAGCGCCGTGCGAGCCGATGTTCTCAGGGAGGTTGATCATATCGCTCGGCCCGAACTCGATGCCGATCTGCGAATTCGTATCGTTCAGCTCTGTTCCTTCCGCGTTGACCGTGATCACCTGTGATTCGGCGCCGATATGCAGCGAAACGTCAACAACGGCAGCCTGATTCAACACCAGCGGAATGGCCGAGGTTTTGAAGTCCTCGAAGCCCGGCTTCTGGACTTCGACCACATACTCGCCCGGCTTGAGGAATGAGACCTGGTAGCTGCCTTTGCTGTTGGTGACGGTCTTATATGCAACCGAGGAAGCGGTCTCAATCACGGTAACGGCAGCGCTCGGGACCACGGCTCCACTCTGATCAGTCACAACACCGGTCAGCGAGGCATAAAAGGTCTGGGCCGGAAGAGGGATGGGCATCAGCGTTATGAATAGTCCGAAAAGGAACAGGCAGTGAGCGGCATATAGAGATCTTCTTGGCGTCTCCCGCCCGGATTGTCCGCATCCGGATAACGGTAGCGAAACAAAACTCCTGAGTCTGCGGTTCATGGATCCTCCTGCGAGTTTTTTCAGCGATGATCGGTTCAGGCCAATGAAGTTGAAATGAGTGCAGTCCCGCGCGCCTTAGAGGTCGAACGGGAACATGCCTGTGCGGGCGACGGGCTAAATCTCATTCCTATCCCTACCATCCACATGTTAAAAGAGAACAAATCTATCCAGGATTTGTGTGAATATTTAACTTTACGTATCCAAGCTGCGAGATTCTGAGGTCAGCGGGATAGAAGAGTGTGATACATCTTAGAATCAGCGAATTGCCCAAGTTTCTGCAGTGCGCAGCCCAACAATGCCCGATCGGACGCGGATAAAGATGAAAGAGAACTCTGAGAATTCGAGGCTCGAAGCGGTCCTCCAATTGTTAAGAGAGAACACGACCGCGTCTATCAGCGAGATTGCCGATCAGTTTCATGTGTCGCAGATGACGATTCGGCGCGATGTGCAAAAGCTGGCTGAGGCAGGCCAGGTTATCCGCATTCCAGGCGGTGCAAGAATCGAGCGCTGGCATGGGATGGAACGCAGTTTTCTGGAACGTCTGGAGAAGATGTCGCCGGCCAAGCGCAGTATCGGCAGAGCGGCTGCGGCGCTCATTCAGGACGGACAGTCGGTCGTGCTCGATTCCGGGACGACAACGCTCTATGTGGCGCGGGAACTCCGCGCGCGCCATAACATCTCCGTGATCACCTTCTCGCTGGCCGCCCTTGAAGAGCTGGCGTCGGCGGAGGAGATTCGCGTGGAACTGACGGGAGGTGTCTACCGCGCCAGCAGCCACGATCTGATTGGCCGTGGCGTGGGGGACAGCTTGAAATCAATTTATGCGGATTACGTGCTGTTCGGGGCGGCGGCCGTATCGTTCGACCGTGGCGTGATGGTGCACGACCCGGATGCGCAACGGGAGATGCTCCAGGCTGGCAGGCAAAAAGTCCTGCTCGTTGACAGCAGCAAGATCGGGATTGAAGCCACCTACCGGCTGTGCGGCATAGAAGAGTGCGACCTGATTGTGACCGATAGCATGATTCCGGAGACAGATCTGGCGCGGCTGCGCAAGCTGACCCAGGTGCGCATCGCCGACTGAACCGGCATCTCTGGCATTAACGCCGCATTGAAGACCGCATGCTACTCTTTGGCCTAAGTGGTCGGTCCGCAGTTCTCCTCCACACATGTTGGTTTTTCACAATGCAATCTGATAAATCCCACAGTTTCAACGGCCATATCGATGAGATGGTCCGGCAGAGTGTCTTCTTCCGACCCACAGAACCGGTATGGATCGCCCGCGCCCCGGGGCGTCTTGATCTGATGGGCGGCAACGTAGATTACACCGGCGGCCTAGTGCTGCAACTGCCGTTACGGCAGGCCGTGTGGGCAGCGGTGCAGGCGGCATCCGAACCGATGATCCGGGTGTCGAATCCCGGAGCGGCGCGGCTCGGATGGGCAACGGAGATGGAAATCTCCAGCCGCAAGATCGCTAGCCTTGAAGCGATTGAGGATCTATGCTCGCAGAGCCCAGGGATGCACTGGGGACTATATGTGCTGGGCGGTTTTCATCTCCTCAACAGCCGTTACGGCTGCTATGAACAGCGCGGCGCAAACGTGCTGCTCTTCTCCGATCTGCCGGCGAACTGCGGGCTGGCGTCCTCGGCTGCATTGGAGGTTGCAGTGCTCAAGGTGGCAGCCGCTGCAGCGGACATCGATCTCGCCGGCGTGCAACTGGCTGAAAGCGCGCAGTGGGTGGAGAATGTTGTAGCGCGCGCGGCCTGCGGAATCATGGACCAGGCCGCCGTCGTGCTGGGAAGAGCAAATAATCTCCTGCCGATCATTTGCCAGCCCTGCCAGCCCTTGCCGTCAATTCCCTTGCCCACGCAGCTGCGCGTATGGGGCATCAACTCCATGGTGCCACGCGCAACCAGCAGCAGAGCCTACGAAAACGCCCGGGCAGCGGCATTCATGGGATTCAAGATGATCTGCCGTTGGCAAGGTCTGGAGCCTTCCTTGGATCCGAACTCCCCGATTCCACGCTGGACGGATGTGCGCTGGAACGGCTACCTGTCGAATCTCACACCCTCTGAGTTTCGTGCTGCCTACGAACGAAAACTTCCTGAAACGATGCCCGGCCGCGATTTTGTCGAGCGCTTTGGCGGGCATGTTGACCCGTTTACTGTGCTCGATCCTACGGAAGAGTATCCGGTGCGCGCGGCGGTGCGGTATGCCGCAGAAGAAAACCACCGAATCGATACGGTGAGACTCCTGATGGAGAGCTTCAAGCCGGAAAGCGCAGAAGGCGCGCTGAGGGCAATGGGTGAGCTGATGTACCAGAGCCATCTTGCTTACGCGGAATGCGGACTGGGCGCAGAAGCGTGCGACCGGCTGGTTGCGCTGGCCCGGCAGTTCGGATTCTACGGCGCGAAGATGACCGGTGGCGGCGCGGGCGGCGTGGTGGCCGTGCTGGGAACGGCCGGCCAGGAAGAGGTGTTGGCGCGGATGGCCGCCGAACACGCCGCAGGGCGCGATGCAACACCGCAGATATTTGAAGGAAGCTCCGACGGAGCTGATCACTTTGGAGCGCAAATGGCTGGAGTTGTCGGCGCTGCGGAGATGGTGTGATGGTTACCTCACCAAAGGCGCGGCTGGTTTCAGTGTTGGCACTGCTGGTAGCGGCCAATCTTTTCTGGTCAGGACAAGGACTGGCCGTAAAGCTGCTCGACGGCCACCTGGATCCGCTCGCGATTGCCCTGCTGCCATTCTACGGAGTAACGGCGGCCGGCCTGGTCCTAATGTTGAGCGTGCGACGGTGCGCTGAGCGGTTTGCGCTGGCATGGCGATTCCGCCGCGAATTCTTCCTGGCCGGCATCTGCGGGCAGTTTGTGGCCCAGGTGGGAATGACGGTGGGCGTGAGCTGGTCGCTGGCCGCAGACGGAGCGATCTTGAGCCTGCTGATTCCGATCCTGAGCGCGCCGATTGCCGCATGGCTGCTGCGTGAACGGCTGACGACGCTGCGTCTCGGCTGTCTGCTGCTTGGGCTGACAGGAATGCTGTTTCTCTCGCCGGTTTCGCGCACGGCATCAGCCGCAGGCGCGGCGCACCCGCTGGCAGGCAATCTGCTGATCACGGCGGGCTGCCTCGGCTCAGCCTTCTACAACGTTTACTCCAAGCGGCTGCTTGAGAACTTCAGCGACCTTGAAATCCTGCTCTTCAGTTATCTGGCGACCTCGGTTTTTGGGCTGCCGATGCTGATGGTTTTCGATCCGCATTGCCTGGCGCGGCTGGCCCGCTTCAGCGCGCAGCAATGGGAGGCATTTGCCTATCTTGCGCTGGTGTTTTACGGCGTCTCGATGGTGCTGTTTCTGCGCGCGCTGCGCAGGGTGGATGCAATGGTGGCCTCGGTCTCACTGTATCTGGTTCCGCTCTTTGGTGTGGCGCTGGCCTTTGCATTTCTTAAAGAACAGTTGCGGCCGCAGGCGCTTGTAGGCTCGGCGATTGTGCTGCTGGCTACCTGGATGCTGTTCCGGTTCGACTACGCTACGGCCCGGTGAGGCCTCCGGGCGTGCCATGGGTGCGAGCTTCCAGTCGGTCAGGCCCGGCGGCCCTTATTTATATCGATGCGGGTTTGGAAAGACGCAACATGACCACGCCGTGCTTGGGAACACGCACCGTGTATTCGCCTGATTTCACGCCCAGATCCTGATGAAGCCACAGATCGCGCACGCGTACCTTACCAGGAAAGCCAACTTCGCCGAAGGAGAAATCGAAGTCCATGTCCGATCGGCCGCGGTTGAAGATGGCAACAGCTTTTGCACCATCTTGCAGGGGTTTCATCCATAGCTCGAGCGGGCCCTCGCTGCGCACGCGATCGCCCTGCCGGCCCAGCGGATCCTGGTCGACGGCGATCACTTCGCGATTCAGCAGGATATCGCGCGTCGTCTCATCCATCTGCCGGATGTCATTGCCGGCAATCAGCGGAGCGGCAAGAATAGCCCACAAGCTCATTTGAGTCTTGTAGGGATCGGGCTGCATGCCGCCGTTGCCGATCTCGAGCATGTCAGGGTCGTTCCAATGGCCCGAACCGGCGAATTGGGAAAGCCCGGCCTGTGTAAACCCGTTCTGGCTCATGTCCGTATAGCTGTCGCGAATGTCATTTGTGGTTCGCCACAGGTTCCCGCCGGCGTGCGCGCCCCAGCGCCAGACGGCATCGAGGCCGTACTGGCAGATGCTGAAGACGATCGGCCTGCCCGTTGCCTGGAGCGCGTTGTGCATCCTCGTGTAAAGCCCCAGCATGTACTCGTGGGCCTGCTGAGGATCCTGTTGTTCGAGCTTCAGGTAAATTCCCTCGCCGTCACAAACGTCATATTTCAGGTAATCGACGCCCCATGCGGCAAAGATGCGCGCGTCCTGCTCTTCGTGTCCTAGGCTGCCCGGCTCCGTTCCGTCGCAAATCGTCTTCATGGGCGAAGAATAGATACCGAATTTGAGTCCCTTCGAGTGGATATAGTCTCCGAGCGCCTTCATGTCAGGAAAGCGGGCTGGATCGGCATACAAGCCGCCTTGCGCGTCCCTGCCGCCCTCCCACCCCCCATCGAGGATCACATATTGGTAGCCTGCGTCCTTCATGCCGCTGGCCACCATGGCATCGGCAGTTTCGCGCACCAACTTATCGTCCACGTTGCGCTTGAAGTGGTTCCAGGGATTCCACCCCATGGGCGGCGTTGCGGCCAAAGGAGCGCTCTGGGCAGATGCCCAGCAGACCAGAATGAGGACGGGCGCGGCCAGCCGCAGAACTCTCAACAATTCCCTCTCCGGAAACAGATTCGGATCGAGTATATTCCGCTTGAGCGTAGGTTATGTTAAAAATTAACATCATAAGTGAACATTATTCTCAAATCTTAACTTGATCCGCCTATCCTTGGTTTGTAAGAAATCTCTCTATGTATGCAATAAGGGGTTCATCGTTGTCCGAGACTGATTTTTTCCCCCACTGGGACAAGGGTATCTATTCCATTCGTACCGATCCCGCTGCTGTTGATTGTGAAGTTGTGTGTGAATTCCTCGGTATGGCGCCGTGGAACTCCGGCCTGTCGCGAGAGGCGCTCCAATGTGCCCTGCGCAACTCGCTTTGCTTTTCGTTGTTTGAGCGAGACCGTCAGATCGGCCTGGGGCGAGTAATCTCGGATTTTGCAACGTACGCGTACCTATGTGACGTTTACGTGATCGAGTCCCGCCGCCATCGCGGACTAGGTAGATGGCTGATACGCTGCGTGCTTGAGCATCCAGGGCTCGTGTCATTGAAGCGCATATCGCTGATCACGCACGATGCGCAGGATTTCTATCTTGATTCGGGCTTTCAATTTCCTCCAGCCAATCACTACATGGAGAAACTAGCCCGACCATGAGTCGAAGCCAAGAATTATAGAAACTGCATCGCTATACACCTTGCCACCCGGTGTATCGAAATCAACATTGGATATGCAACTCGGCATTTTCGCCGCGCTCCTCATTATTTGAACGGGGCTTTGCTTACCTCAATCGCTGTTACACCGGAAACGAAAAGAGGCGGAATCAGCGTGACCCAGGAGGGAAAAAGGTGAGCTGTAACCCTGTCCGGCGATAGCGGACATCTACCAACCGATCTCTCTTCATTTAGAGATTTCGCAAAGACTCTGCCGGCTCCGTACATTTGCGATGCTGTCTCGCAAGCCGAACCAATCGACTATGCCCGGTCCGCTCGTTTCCCCGCGAGTGTGCGCAGACCACTTTGTTGCCCCTGTCTTGCGGCTTTGTTGCATAGGACACATCGAATATCGAGTCGACTTTACCGGGTGGCAGCCGTGTCTCGTGTCGTTATACATAGATCTAGGTTGGGCCATCCTCTCTCAATTGCCATTTGAGCGTTAGCACGCCGCCGTTATCGCTCGTCGCCTCGATGCCATTCAACTCAGGTTCATGAACAGCTGCTCGATATGCATCCGGGTACATTATTCCGAAGAGGAAGATGCGCCTGGTAAAGGCGCATATAACGGCGCCACCGTTCTAAGACAGAAGCGTTGCACCGTAGTCTGCGTCTCGCCGAAACGAAAACGCGGAACATTTCAGAACGCGGCAAGACGACTAAGTTACCTCTTCTGTCTACGGTTGGGCGAGTTGCCCATAAGCGCTGTGCGATGGCTTGCTGGTCAGTTTGCGTATGATTTCCGCTTCCCGCTCACGGTAAGGAGTCCCGTCGGGATGGAAAACATCGTGGAACCACACAACCGGCTGCTCGAGAACATAGGGGCGCTCCCAGGAGTCCCATGGCAGATAAGTCTGACTCTTGCCCGCCACCAGGCCCCAGTTGATGGCTCCGACGCGATGCTTGCGGGCGATGGGAAGAACCGTATCGAATGTGCTGCCGGCACCCCGTGCCATGTATTCAGTACATATGATAGGGCGGCGCGCCTCTTCGAGCTGTCGGACGCGCTGCTCGAAGTCTTCGGGCCAGCCGTAGTTGTGGAAGGTGATAATGTCCGATTGTTCGAATTGGATACGCGCCACGGGCGGCATGGCGGCAACGGATGTCCACGCGCCGTAATACAAGCCGCTAGTCAGTGGCTGCGCGGGATGTACGCTGCGAGCCCAGGCAAAGACCTGAGGCAACAGCTGTTGAACGATCTCGCTCTTGTTCTTCACGTCGCTCTTCGCATAGGAGCCTTCATTGCCGTTGTCGGGCTCGTTCCACAGATCCCACGCCAGGATGCGCGGATCGCGGGCAAACGCGCCCACCACACCTTCCACGTAGCGCTCGATCCGCGGGTATTGCGCGGGGTCGGAAAGGACCGCAGCTCCGGGTGACTGCACCCAGCCGGAGTTGTGCACGCCCGGAATGGGTGGATGCTGCGGACCAAGTTTCGGATATGGATCCCAGCAGGAGTCCAGGAGAACAAAGATCGGCCGGATATGGTGTTTTGCCGCGATCGTGAGGAAGACATCGATACGGTGCTCGAACGCCTTTGCGTCCTGCTCCCATAACAAGTTGTGCAAAAAGACACGCATCGTATTCATGCCGATGCCTTCAGCCCATCCCAGCTCGCGGTCAATCGTAGTGGGATCGAAGGAATCCGCCTGCCACATTTCAAGCTCATTGATGGCGTTGGACGGCAGAAAATTCGCTCCCACCAGCCAGGGCTGTTGGGCATACCATGCGTTGGCCTGTTCCTCTGTCCATCTGGCTTCCTGCGCATGCAACGAGAGACAAAGCGGCAATACAAGAGACATCAGCACGACGCGGAATTGAAATACACCGGTCGTTGGGAATATCGGCTTCATCGATTGGCACTCGTTGCCGCTTTCCGGCGGCGCCATCTTTTCACGTCACTGCCTTGTCGATTCATCTGCTGCTGAACCACGTGCGCTATTGTTCTTCGCGCTGGGACGGTTCTCTTCTCTCACCGCTTGCAGACGCTTGACCATCTGATTGCTCTTGTCCCTTTCGCCCAGTACCGCATAGGCTCTGGCGAGCAGGAAATAGGCATTCTCGTACCGTGGATTGTACTGAATCGCCGAAAGGAGATGACCCACCGCATCTGCCGGGCGATGGTCCTCGAGCAGTAATCTTCCCATTTCGCAATGCGCAGGAGCATAGTGATCGTCGGCTGCCAGCGCCTGCTCAAGTACTGAGCGTTCACCGGCATCATCCTGTTTCGAACGCAGAGCGAGAGCAAGTTGATAGTAGGTTCGAGGCTGTTCGGGAGCCAAGCCGATTGCTACGTGATACTCGGCAATCGCGCCATCCGCGTCATTCATTTTGAACAGCACATTGCCGAGAAGATAATGCGCCTGATACAACTTCGGATTCAGAGAAATGGCGCGCCCCAGGTCTTCGCGCGCAGCAGGATAGATTGAGGCATCAAATTCGCTTTCCGCCAGCGTTACGAAAAACTCAGGCGAATCGGCGTACGTCTCTCTTTTGCCTCCAAGAAGGCGGTTAACATCCGGATAATGCCCCTGCAACTGCAACGTGTTCGCCACGAGCAACAGCGAATGTACAGATGGATAGTATTTGTAGTCTTCCTCTGCAATCTTCTGCCCAGATAGAAGCTGATTGGCCGCCAGGTACGCAACCACCGCCATCTCCATTTCCTGCTCCGGCGTATCCGCAGTCCCGTGAAAATGAGCCAGCGCCTTCGCAGCTTGGTCCTTCTGCCCGCCGGCGAGATATACACGCGCCAGCGAAGCCGCAATGCTGTTATTCGATGGCCAAACAGAGTGAGCACGCTCGAGCACTGCTGTCGCCTGGATCTCGTTTCCCTGCCCTTCGTAGGCGGCCGCCAGCAAAAGGCTTGCTC